>JBBPIG010000018.1 GCA_038040445.1 Acidobacteriota bacterium
GAACCAGGAAATCTTCCCGCGACCTCTTCCACTCACCCTTCTCGCTCAACCCGCCGCCAGTCACGATGTAGTGCACGTGCGGATGGTAGATCAGCGCCCGAGTCCACGTGTGCAGCACTCCCACCATCCCCACTCGCCCGCCAACGAATCGCTCGTCCCAAGCCAGCTTCTGCACCGCTTCCGATGAAGCCCGAAACAGAATGTTGTACACCGTCTTCTGATTCGCCCGCGCTACTCGCCTTAACTCTTCGGGCAACGTGAACGTCACCAGAAAATGCACCACCGGCAGCAGCAACTCCTTCTGCTCCTCCAGCCACTTCTCCGCTTGATCGTTCCCGCACTTGGGACAGTGCCGGTTCTTGCACGAGTGATAGCTGTATCGACGCTCATCGCACTTCGTGCACACGTACGCCTGTCCGCCGAGCACAGGCGTCCGGCACTGCTCGATGTCGCGCATCGCTCGTAGGTGAGCGCGCGGCATCCGCTCGCCGTACTTCGCCAGATACTCCGGCCCGTGCGCCCGGAATATCTCGGCCATCTCGACCATCACCCGATCACAGCCCAACCATGATCCGGTTGATGGCTTCCCGGCCGAGGTCTTCCGCTCTCGCCGTCAGATGTGTGTAGATGCTGGTGGTCGTCGGCGAACTGTGGCCGAGATACTCTTGTATGAGCCGCAGATTCACTCCCGCTTCAAGCAAGTGCGTCGCCCACGAGTGCCTGAGCGTGTGTACCGACGCCGCCTTGTTGATCTTGGTCTCTTTGAGCGCCGCTCGAAACGCGTGTTGAACCGTGCTCTTGTGCATCGGCGCGGTCGAGTTCTTCAACCGAACGTGGTCGCGGCCTTCGGATGGGAACATCCAGGCACGGTTGCGATGCGTCACCCAGTACTCGCGCAACAACTCGACCGTGCGCTCGGGCAGAGGCACATAGCGATCCTTCCCGCCCTTCCCGTGACGCACGTGCAGCATCCCTCGCCCACTATCGATGTCCCGCACCTGAATGTGCGTCCCTTCCTGCAGCCGCAACCCACACGAGTAGATCGTTCCGAGACACACTCGATACCGCGGCAGTCTCACCCGCCCGAGTATCTTCAGCACTTCCTCGACGCTCAGGATCACCGGCAGCTTCTTCTCGCGCGGCGCTCGTACAAGCTTGAGGGTTGTGAACTCTCGGTTCAGTGTCTTCTCGTAGAAGAACTTGACCCCGCAGATGGCGATGGTCGAGGCCGCTCGCGAGTACTTCTTGACATTCTTGATGTATAGGAAATACTGTGCAAGTTCTTCCTCGGTGATGAGGTCAGGAGACTTGTGATAGTGGTCGGCGAGCTGGCGCACGGCACGCACGTAGGCTTCTTCAGTTCGCTCCGAGAGCCCTCGGAGCTGAAGACACTCGATCATTCTCTTTCGCAGTTCGGTCATAGCTACACCTCCGGATTGGATTTGTGTTTCGACGAAGGAAGTGTAATGGATCAGACTTCCGGATTGAGAATGATCGAGCTATTCAGAGGCTGGTCTGAGGTTCTGCGCGTAGCGCTTAGTTCAACAACTGCTTGCAACCGACCCCGCGATGGCGTGCTTCTCAAGACGCCTTATTGCGCATCTCGGCCTCTCGCAATATCGCGTAGAGCGTTGTGGGGCTTTGAGAATCATTCACCATTGACAGGTGCCGACTTTTAACAGAAGATTCGCTAACAAGCTTATTGGAAACTTGCTCACTCAACTCACGGAGGACGCTACAATGGCTGGAACCTGGACAAACCTTACGAATGCGCCACCGCAGACGGTGTGCACGACTTTCTTACTCACCGACGGCACCGTGCTGGCGCAGGGCGTGAGTACCAACAAGTGGTATCGGCTGACGCCCGATGCCAACGGAAGTTACGCCAACGGCACTTGGGCGACTATGGCCGACAGCGTCAACGGGCCTCTCTACTACGCCTCCGGCATCCTGCGTGACGGGCGACTAATTTACGCAGGTGGCGAATACAACTTCGGCGATGCGGTCTGGCTCAAAGCAGCCGAAATGTATAACCCGGTCGCTAACACGTGGACGACTCTACCCACCCCGGCGGGCTGGAATATCATCGGCGATGCGCCCGGTTGCGTTCTTCCCGACGGGCGTTTTTTCCTCGGCGAGGTGACGACGAAGCGCACCGCAATCTACGACCCCGCGACCAACGCCTGGACAGCCGCGGCAGACAAGATTAACCGTGTAAGTGAGGAGAGTTGGTCACTCATTTTCGACGGCAGCATCCACGCGGTTGACTGCTCCAACCCGCCCAATGCGGAAAAGTATGTCATCGCCGCAAACGCCTGGGTCGCAGCGGGCGCAACCCCGCACGTCCTGGTGGACACCATCTCGGAGATCGGAGCATCAGTGTTGCTCCCGGATGGCCGACTGTTCGTCATCGGGGCGACCGGCTTCACTGCTATCTACACCGTCCCTCCAATCTCCAACCAGCCCGGCACATGGGCGGACGGGCCGACCATTCCACAGGTCAATCCCGGCGAGGCGCTCGGCACAGTGGACGCGCCCGCCGCGCTCCTGCCTAACGGTCGCGTGCTCTTCTCCGTCGGCCCAATCACCGTCCCGGCTACGTTCAAATCGCCCACCTACTTCTTCGAATACGACCCGGACACTAACTCCATTAGTGGGGTTCCGAGTTCGAATCCGATCAACTCGAACGGCGTGCCTTACTTCGGTAGGATGCTCATGCTCCCGTCCGGACAGGTCTTGTATACACACGGCACTACCACGGTCGAGTTGTACACGCCGGACGGAACGTATGATCCTGTGTGGCGTCCGACCCTCACCAGATGTCCGACCACGCTCCGGCGCGGTCGCACGCACACGCTCTCAGGCAGGCAGATCAACGGGCTTTCGCAGTGTATCTATTACGGGAACGATGCCACGCAGGCAACCAACTATCCCATCGTCCGCCTCGAATCCACGTCCGGTTCGGCTGTCGTCTACTGTCGAACGTTCGGCTTTTCCACGATGGGGCTTCAGACCGGGACGGTGGTTCACACCTGTCGCTTCACAGTACCGGCGTCAACGCCGACCGGGAATTATCGTCTCGTCGTCATAGCCAACGGAATTCCTTCCGCGCCGTGCCGTGTGAGCGTAACGAATAAGCGGTTCAAGGAATTGAAGTTCGAAATCAAGGAAAAGGTTGAGATCGTCGAGGTCCATAAGCGGCTGATTGATCACCAGAAGCTCCCTCAGGAATTCGACCTCAAGATGGTTCGGGAGGAGTTCGAACTTTTCGAGCGATACGAGGAGGAGTGGTTGCAAACCGTGCGCTCAATGTCCACGCAGCTCGATGAGGTACAACAGGAAATGACGCGTAGTTTCATCAAACCAGAGGAGCGCCCTGAGGTCGGAGGACCGCCTCCGCCTGAGATCGAGCCGATTGAGCCGCGCAAGATCAGCGCCGCCGAGGGGCGAATCGGACAGATCAAGCGCGCCTTCAACGATGGTCGCAAGGAGCAATCGCTCACAAAAGAAGCCGACGCTATCCGCCAGAAAGTGCACAACCTCTCAGGGCAGGGCGTCGCCACGAAAGAAACGGAGAAGGGCGGCGGCAAGGCCAGCCGCAAGGCCGGTAGTAAGCGAGGCCGTAAGTAAGCGGGCACGATGATTGTTGTGGTTGGGAGCCGCCACGACTCTGTGGCTACAGACCTCGTCGCGTCGTGGCCGCGTGCCGCGCTTTGCTCGGCTGAGGACATTGTTAGCCCGGGCTGGGTGTGGCCTCACAGGCAACCTGCGTCGCGGACTTGGATCGTCAACACGAAACAAGTCCGCGACGAGGATGTGACGGGCGTCTTCATCCGTCGGCCCACAGTCTATGCAGAAGAGCTGGCGACGACTCATCCCGCCGACCGAGCTTTCCTCGCCTCTGAAGTCCATGCATTTCTAATGTTCGTCCTCGCGACCACGTCGGCACGCGTCGTCAATCCGGTGTGCGACGGTGCGTTCGGCGAGGAAGCACTGCGCCCCGAGGGTTGGTCAGCAGTCGCGTCGGAGGTAGGAATCTCCGTCCGCCCCCTCCGCGTCACTAGCGAACCCCGGCGACGAACTAGATATCGCACATATGAAGTCGAAGTGGTCGGAGGCGAGGTGTTCGGCGATGCGCCCGCGCGGGTTCTTGAGGGCGCGCGCCGCCTGACTGGCGAGCTGGGGCTTGCATGGGGAGTGCTTCTGTTCGACGCGCGTCACCGACTGATTACCGTTACCGGCGCGCGCCGGCCCAGCGACGCAGCGGCGGCGGCGCTCGGTCGCTTACTCAAAGCGGTGCGCTCATGATTCTCGTCTGGGGATCGCGAACCGATACGCCGGTCGCGAGGGTGCTTGAGGCGCTCGAATTGCGAGGCGCTGATATCTATTACATAGCTGAGAGCGCCCTGACGACGCTGCGATACGACATCGTCTTCGGGGCGTCGTCTCCCAGCGGCTGGATTGAATCGGGGGGACGACGAATCGCGGTAGACGATTTTCGCGGCATCTACCTTCGCCCCGGCGAGCCTGTTGCCGGCTTCGCGCGAAGCGCCGCCATGGTTCTTCTCGCGCTCGCGTCCAGCCTGCGGAGCGTGGTCGTCAATCGTCCTGCGGCGGGTCGCTCCAACGCGTCGAAGCCATACCAACTCGGCCTCATCGCGCAAGCGGGCTTCCAGGTGCCCGATACTCTGGTCACCACCGATCCAGCCGCTGCTCGGAGCTTCCTGCGCGAGCACGGTCGTCTCGTCTACAAGTCGCTGAGCGGGATTCGCAGCATCGTCGCAACCCTGGACGCGAGCGACGAGGCTCGCCTCGACAATGTCCGCACCGGCCCCGTGCAACTACAGGCGTATGTGCCTGGTCTTGATGTGCGGGTGCACATTGTCGGAGAGCATTGGTTCGCATGTTCGGTGGAATCGGCAGCGGCTGATTACCGTTACGCGGGAGCGGCGGGCACTACTGCGGAGTTGTCCGCGTTCGAGTTGCCGGAGCACGTGGGTAGACAACTCGTGGCGCTCGTTCATGGAATGAACCTTCTGGTGGCGGGGGTGGATCTCCGCCGCACGCCCGACGGTTCATGGGTCTGTTTCGAGGTCAATCCGTCCCCGGGCTTTACTTGGTACGAGGAGGCCACGGGTCATCAGATCGCCGAGGCCATCGCGAACTTGCTGGTGAGTTGAAATCTCAAGTTCCGCCGATGCTCGGGGCCACGTACCCGTGCCCTTCTTCGGCTTGCATTGGGTGTATGGGTCGCGTGTTAATGTGGTCGACCGAGACTACATCACTTCACGAAAGGAGCCGTTCCATGGACAATAATATAAGGGAAAACTTACGAATCCTAATCACCAATAATACTCTTGCGAATCGTGCTGGTTCAGAACTCTACGTGCGTGATCTCGCAACTGCGTTGCTCGACGGGGGGCACACACCCATTGCCTACAGCACCATCTTGGGGAGGTCGCGCGGGAACTGCGGGCTTTCACAATTCCGGTGATTGATAACCTCGATGCGATGGCGACACCCCCTGACGTAATTCATGGCCATCACAGTCTTGATTTGATGACGGCGCTATTGCGCTTCCCAGCAGTACCAGCCATCTGCTTTTGTCATGGATGGCTTCCCTGGCAGGAGGCTCCCCTACACTTTCCTCGCGTCCGGCGTTACGTAGTCGTCAGCCAGGCGATCCGTGACAAGCTCCTCTGCCAACTCCACCACAACAATCAGTGTAATGGTATTGGTCAGTACTAAGTGTTTGTGAACAGGTTCATCTAATCTTTCACAACGGCGCGAATCTTAAATGATAAGAGCGGATTACTGGAAAGCGACTATGTTGACCGCCGGAATGGTTTACTTCTCTGGTATGGAAGATGTGAAAACCAAGAAACCGGCTCTAGAAAAAGCGGTGAAAAAATGGGTGAAGGCGATGTATAAATTAATGCCCACAAGGCATTGAAGGTTTCGTTGTAGCAGCCCTTGATACCCTCAGAATGCGGACTCACGCGGCGCGCTCCTTGCGCATCGCGTGCAGCCTATCAAGTCCGTTAGGCATCGGCAAAAGCTCGCTTGTTATGACGCCTGCTTTACGACCTGCTCACGACAACGCTCATTGGACAGGCAAGAACGCGTGCGTGAACACCCAATCTGCTACCTTCCGTCCCTGAGCAATACCTTCGGTCTTGTCATACGACCAGTGGATACCCAGATAGATGCGGCTCTGGCCGTTTTCTTCCTCAGCCTGAGAGAGAGTCGCGAAGCTACGCGGGAGGAGCGGACGACTATTCCCACTATTGTCCTTGGTCACGCCGTTGAACTCATCCGACACAAAGGTGAAGGGGATATTGTCCTTCCCGTAGAAGTTGCGCAGTATCTGGAAGAGAGCGCCCCCAAACCCCGCGTGCCCCGACGGGTAGGCTGGAAAGGGCGGTGTGAAGTTCGGCCCGGTGAGGTTGCTGGCTGGCGCGCCCAACGGCGAGAAAGTCGGATCACAGGTGGTCGCGTCGTTGCCGTCGCCAAGTCCAGTCGGCCCTGTCCCCGGGTCCGCTTCACGGATACCGCCTATCGGGCGCCAAAGATTGTAGAAGTACTTCGACTCCCAGATTGCGATGCCTGCGTCAGACATTGCCACGTTGACAAGCGCCAGGAGTCGCGCCAACTCGATGTCATTGGATCCCATCTGATCAGCAATCTGCACGGCAATCTGGTTGTATAGCCTCGGCGGCGCGCACAGGCTCGGCGTCCCGTCGTAAGCCCAATAAATGCCGATCTGGGTCTGGGTGGCGGTGCGCTCGGTCGGCGTGATCACACCGTCACCGCCCAAACGTTTAACCTCGTCGTAAGCAGTCGCGTACGCCGCAGTGGTCATGTCCGGTGGAGCTGGAACCCTGAACTGGTTCCCGGACTGCAGGACAAACGGGGTAACCTCACCCCAACGTGCTCCCAGCGCGAGGGGTATCAGGCTGATCGGATCCTGGCGCCATTTGCCCGGGTCGTCACTCGTGAAGTAATCAACGCCGACGCGCATCTCCGGCAGTTGCGCGCCATCGTGGTCGGTGAGCGCCAGTATCGAGAAAGCCGCTTGTCGTCCGAGAGCGATCCCGTTCCTTTTTTTGCGCCCGTCGGGGATCTGGCTCAGGTCCTGGGCGAGGGCAGTATCGAAGGTCGCCTTTTGAGATGGAAAAAGGGCAACCAGCGTATCGTGCGCCGCCTGCGCTATTGCGGCATCCTTAAAAATCTTTGGTGTCGGGGGATAAAGGCCCGCGAAGCTCTGATATCCGCCGACGATCGCGTTGAGCGCATCGAACATCGCGATGTGGACAATCGCGATCGCCCGGCTTGACCGCCCGGGCCCGAGTTGCTCGCCGAAAACGCGGTTCTCGCCGGGCGCAACGCCTGTGTGGTCGAACCCGCTGGCGTCGATCGCGATGCGGTTCCAGCGAACCAACTGCTTCCGTGACTGTTTCTGCGCATTGGCGATCTGAAATAAATCATCATTGGTCTGTCCGGGAGTCGGAGCCTGAGCGGTGTAGAGCGGCCCCCAAGCGTAATTCAATTCGTCACCCGACTGGCGCATCCCGGCTGACACGGCCAGGGTCAGGGCGAGAATGGCCAGAGTCAACATAACGAACCTCCGATTCGGTTTAATAGTCATATGTACCCTCCTTACTCAATCATTCGCGGCTTCGGTGTTGGAGGTCCAACAGATCCCGACCAGCAGGGGGAGGCTGTGGCAAGACGTTTACCTTCTTCAACCGTTTTACTTGAAACCATGATCTGCCTGGAGCGGCTCTTAAACTGTCCCACTCTGAGTTAGAGTTACCAAGCTAACCAAGTCGCACATTCTATAACATTATTCCAATCACTGCCAAAGATTTTCGCGGTCAATGCGCGCCTCGAGTTCCCCTCCCCCAAATCTCAACGATTGTGCTCTACCCTCAGCTTTCCGTCAATTCGCCTTAAGCGACGGATTCAGCAGTTTGGAATGAGCAGACCAGCTCTTTACTCTTTTGACGTGCGTGCGTTCGCAATCCGAATAGAGTAGACTCGCAGAATATTTTTCGGCGCTCACTCTTAACCGATTCAAGGAGGCAATGTGCATCTCGTGGACCTGTTGAAGCTCAGCGGAATTGCGATTGTGATCATCGGGCTGGCGCTTCGTTTGCGCACCACCCTCGTGGTTGTGACGGCCGGGTTGGTTACCGGTATAGCGGCGGGCCTGCCGCTCTTTTCAAGTGAGAGCATCTTTCAAGGACTTCCGTTCCTCACCAAGCCCGGCCAGGAAGGCATCATCAACATGCTCGGCCGCGCGTTTGCCGACAACCGGCTGATGACCTTGTTCATCCTCACGCTGCCGGCGATCGGGCTCGCGGAAAGACACGGGCTGCAGGAACAATCGGCGGCGCTCATTCGGCGGTTCGCCGCGGCGACGGTTGGACGATTGCAAATCGTCTATCAACTCTTCCGAGTGCTCACCGGAATCCTCGGCGTCAGGCTCAACGGCCATCCTTCATTCGTCAGACCGTTGATCTTTCCGATGTCTGTTGGCGCGGCGGAGGTTGCGTTCAAGGCTTCGAGCGCAGACGATCTGCCCGAAGATGTAGTCGAAGAAATCAAAGCAGCCGATGCCGCAAGCGAGAACTACGGCAACTTCTACGGGCAGAATCTCTCGCCGGTGCAGCCAGGAATCCTGCTGGTGTTCGGGGTGCTGACGGGACTCGGCTATGTGGTCAGCGTTTGGAGCCTTGTAGCCTACGCCATTCCCATCACTACGATTTCGGTCTTTCTTGGAGCGATCCAGTTCTGGCTGCTTGATTTGCGACTTCGAAGAAAGGCGGCAACGGGCCGATGATTCAAATCGCGGCCGTTTCCTTCTCATCAGTAGTCAACGCGCTGTTCAGTCTAAACTCGGTCTATTTTTTGACCGGGCTCGTGCTGTGGGTATTCGCGGCACTGAGCTTTCGCGACCGCGCCAACAAGAGGCGCAACGGTAGCGGATTGTTCTGGTTGATACTCGGAGCGATCTTCATTTTTGGCAGCGTCCTGCCTTATTGGTTAACGGGAGTGCTCGTCCTGGCGATGGTTGGCATCGATGGCGCGGGCGGCGTAGCGCGCGGACACTACAACGAATCGACGAAAGCAGAACAGGCGCAGCGAGCCCGAACGCTCGGCAATCGAATCTTCATACCCGTGTTGTCGATTCCGGTAGTGACGTTCGGTTTAGCGATCGCATTTCGATTGCTTGGGCTGGATGTGAATCGAGGAGCGCTGGTCGGGCTGGGGTTTGGGGGCATCAGCGCAATGGCTACGTGCTTGTGGATCACTCGCGACAAGACTCGAGTGATGATGCAAGAAGGAAGGCGCCTCAATGATGCGATGGGCGCGGTGAATATTCTCCCTCAACTGCTTGCCTCGCTCGGAGTCATCTTCACCGCGGCGAAAGTGGGCGATCTGATCGCAAGCGGTATCTATCGAATCATCCCGGCCGACAATCTATTCTTGCTCGTGCTTGCAAACTGTCTGGGGATGGCTTTGTTTACCATCGTGATGGGGAACTCGTTTGCCGCTTTTCCGGTCATAGCGACGGGCGTGCTTGCGCCGCTGATCATCCAGCCCTTCGGCGTTCGGCCGGAGATGGTCGCTATCATCACGCTGACGGCCGGGTCCAGCGGCACGCTGATGACGCCGATGGCCGCAAACTTCAACATAGTTCCCGCCGCGCTTCTTAATATGCGCGATCAGTATGGAGTCATAAAGTTTCAGTTGCCGTTCGCTTTGACCATATGGTCGCTGCACGTGATCCTGATGTGGCTGATGATTAAGCTGTTTTAGTTGTCTCCGTTGAAGGCCTGGGTGTAGCTGCCGGCTTCGAACAATCAAAAAACAACAATCCAATGCCAGAAAACATTTGATTCCCGAACTCTATTGCTGTATAAGCAAATTGTCACATCTATCGTTCTTGGAAACCCCGTACAAGGTTCCGATCGATTAAAGCAGCGGCCGATACTGGCTCGGACTGCTGCTCGACTGGCAACACAATCACTAACTACCGGAAACGGACGCTAGTAACAGCCACACACTTCCCTGTCCTAACAACAGGAGATTTTTCATGGATAGAAAGTACAAGCAGCGCGGTTATCAACAAGACGATGAAAGAGAGCAAAAGCCGCGCCCAACGAGTCAATCAAAGAATGACGTGCGCCCGCCGAAGATGCCCGCGTTTCGCGAAGTAACCCGGTGCTCCCTCTGCGGAACGATGATCAATATCGAGATCGACGGGATCTCGTTTGACGCACAATGCCCGAAGTGCCACAGCGATCTGCACACGTGCAAGAACTGCGTGAGCTTCGACCCAGGCGCGCGGTTTCAGTGTCGTAAACCGATAACTGAGCGCATACCGAAGAAGGACCTGCGCAACGAGTGCTCGCTGTTCGAAGCGCGCAAGACCGTTGAGCGCGAAACAACGACGGCGGTGGCTGAAGTGAAGGACGCGCGCTCCGCATTCGATAAGCTCTTCAAGTAACGCCATACGTACTGACGCTCCTCACCACTCGCTAGCGAAAGACCAATAACGCCGCGCATAGCTCGATCTGCATTCACAGTTGTGTGCGCCCAGGGAACGCTTGCGCATGAGGAAATATCAGCCGGCGCTTGGCGGGAGGAATCGCCTCACAAGGTAGCGGTATGCGGCAGCGCCGATCAAACCGCCGATGATCGGCCCAACGATATAAAGCCACCATTCGTCGCCGCGCGGGCCGGGAAACGCGATTCGGCCGAACCCAGCGACGTAAGCGAAAAGCCGCGGCCCGAAATCGCGAACCGGGTTCACCGCGTCCATCGTGAGCGGCCCGCCAACTCCGACTATCGCGGTTACCGTAAGGCCGATGAATATGGGCCCGAGCCCGGCCTGCGGCATGCCCGGATTGCCGGGCTCGGTCAGCGCAAAAATCATCAGAAGCAAAAACATCGTCAGCACTACCTCGATGAAAAACGCGGCGCCCGTGCTGACCGTCGCCATCGCTGCGGCGTCTACGCCGATGCCGCCTGGATTGGGATAGAAGCACGAGAAGATCATCATCAGCTTCTGGCTGCCCGCGGCTCCAACCTCGACGCCAAGCTTCTCCAAAGCGCGAGGCCAAAAACCCGACCACAACGCGTAGACGCAAGCTGCTCCCACGAACGCGCCAGCAATCTGGCTGGCGATGTAAGGGATGATCCGGCTGCGAGGAAAGCCCCGGAAAACAGCCATCGCAATCGTGACCGCGGGATTGAAGTGCGCTCCCGATACCGGACCGGCGACGTAAATGCCGAACGTGACCGCTAGCCCCCACATCACCGCGACTCCCCATCCGTCGATCGAATCGGTCAACACCGCGGCCGCTACTGCACCGTCGCCGACCAGTATCACTATGAAGGTTCCGATGAACTCGGCCAGGCATTGACCCGGCAGGCTTGCGGTGAATACGGCGCTCACGTTCCTCGTGGCGTTCTCGGCTTCGGCGATCGTTTCCAATTCTATTGCGGCTCTTGACACCGATTTACCTCATTTCCGATTGGCGATTTCCGATTGGCGATTTCCGATTGGCGATTTCCGATTGCCGGTTTCAGATTACCGATTTCAGATTGGAGATCTCAGATCTCAGATTTCAAATGTGCGATAGTCTGCAATTTGAGATCTTGAATCTGAAATCGGCAATCGGCAATCTCAGAGATACTCCTGCGCGAGCATAAGCGTGCGCCAATACGCGCGTCGCAGAAATCCCGGCCACTTCGCGTTCAGAAGAGGCGTCGAGCTCGTCGCATTGGCTTCCTGCCATCGGTTGGACCAGCCGCTCAGATCCCACACCAGGTCAGCACCTTTGAGCCCCGCACGCTGAAGCGCCCCCGCCGGCTTGCGGCCGTTGTCCGAATACGTGTTGCCGTGAATCCAGTTGTTCTCCGGGATCGCGCCGACGTCGAAGGCTGTGCCCTTCGGAAAAGCAATCTCGAGGCTGAACACCGCGACGCCGTAGCAATCGTTGCCGCGAATCTCATTCCCGGTTACTTCGTTATTGTCGGCCGCCATCACCATCACGCCGGTGCCCGGCGGAACGTTTGCGACAATTGAATTCGGATTTGCGAAGTTCGCAAGATTGTTGTTGATCACCCGATTGTTGCGCACGATGCAGTTGTGCCCGGCCTTCGACGGGTTGTTCGGCAAGATGAACACCAGAATCCCACCGGTGTTGTCGTGAACGTTGTTGTTTTCTACAACCGCATTGACGGAGTTCTCAATCTCGATCCCGGTTACGTTGCCGTACGCTTCGCAGTCCTTAACGACTATGTCGCGAGATTGACCGACGTACAAAGCCGCGTCTGAGATGCCGGTGGCCACGCAGCGTTCGATTCTCACGCCGGTGCAACTCACGGGATAAAGGCCGTACAGCCCGGTGTTAGCAAGCTTCAAGTCGCGGAAGGTCACGTTGCGCGCGTGCTGAGTCACTACGCCGTTGGCGATGTAGTTTTGCACGTCGAAGTTCTCGATGAGGAAGTTGCTCCCGGTTGCCAGCACACCGTCAGAGAGTTTGTTCTCGCCATCGAGCACGGGACGCAAAACGAAGCCTTCAGTAATGCCTGGGGCTACTTGTTGCGCGACGCCGCGCAGCGTGATGTTATCGAGATCAATCTTCACTTCTTCTTTGTAGACTCCGGGCATCACTTCGATGGTGTCTCCGGGCCGGGCGCGATCGACCGCCGCTTGAATCGATTCACCGGCTTTCACCGAGATCGTTTGGGGCGCGCGTTCGGCAATCAGTTCTTTCGAAGAGCCGGTGTTGTACCTCGCGACAAGCTCGCGGGCGGTATTCGTCAAGCGCGGCACTACAGGCAACCCTGAGGGTACCTTGTCCGGAAACTCGGGCAGATTAGATTCGTCCGTGAGCGAACACAAGAATGCGATGAGGTCTTGCTTCTCTTCAGCGGTGATCGAATAAGTGTGAATCTTGTCGTCTACCTTCGCGTCTTTGAATCCGGCTCCGGGTCCGCCACCGGCAGCGTAGAAGTCCAGTACTTCTTCGAGCGTCTTGAAGCGGCCGTTGTGCATGTAAGGCGCATTCAAAACGACGTTGCGCAGCGTTGGAACTTTGAACGCGAACTTGTTGCCCTCGCCCTTGGTCACTTCAAAGCGGCCGTAGTCCGGTTGCGAAGGGTCGGCGTCGGGGACCCCGATGATCTTGAAATCGGGATTCGCAAAGGTCGGAAGACCGTGGCATTCGAAGCAGCGAGTCCGCCCCGAGCGAAACAAGTTGAAGCCGCGCCGCTGTTCGGGAGTAAGCGCGCCGAGCTCGCCTTTAACGAAGCGATCGAACGGCGAGTTGTTAGCCGTGAGCGTCCTCTCGAATGAGGCGACTGCTTTTTGCACGTTTTCGAGCGTCACCGCCGAAGCGTCCCGGCTCGCGAATGCCGCATCGAATCGCCGCGCATATTCGGGAATGGCTCTTAGCTCTTTGACCAGTGTTTCGGGGTTCTCGTTCATTTCGATGTCAGTGGTGATCGGCCCCTTCGCTTGATCTTCGAGGTCATCGGCCCGGCCATCCCAAAACTGCTTATGATTGAATGCCGCATTCCACAGCGTCGGCGCGCCCCTGCGCACAACAGATCCGCCGTCGCGTTCTGCCCCGAGGCCGTGACCTCCCTTCCCCATCGACAGCGCCCGCCCGTCGGTGAAGCCTAGATCGGGATGATGGCAGGTCGCACAAGAGATGTCGTTGGCGCCCGACAGAATCGGATCGAAGAAAAGCAATCGCCCAAGCTGGACCCGTTCGTCGTCGTTGGCTGCCGGCATCGGATTGTCGGCGCGCAGCACCATTTTCGGGAACTGGCGCACGAGCCCGCCTCCGCCCTTGCCGACTCCGGCTGTTCCGCCATCGCCAACAAAGTCCGCGCTTGCCGGCCATAGCCCGAGGGCGATGAAGCCGGCGACCGGCAGAGCTGCAAGAACGATTAGCACACGCAGCCATCGCCGCCGCGGTCGCGTGCGGGGCTGTGAATGAGATTGGTCCAATTGAATCTGTTTTGCGGATGCCGCAGCCATAGCGCCTCCCTGAACGATGAGTTGGATGTGAAGTTCGTGTTGTGAGCGTAGGGGATTATATTGATAAAAGCGCTAAACACAAAGGCGCGAACTCAGGCTCTGAGATCTGAAACTTGAGATTTGAGATTTCCGGATCTTAGTGGCTTCGTTGCTTTAGTCTCTTCGGCTCAGGCTCGACGCTATAAGCCCGGCAACCTCGGCGTTGTTCTCAAGCAACGCGCGATTGGCCTCCAACGTTCTCCCTCCAGTGAGCTTCTCCATCTCCGCGAGCAAGTATGGTGTGAGGGCCTTACCTCGAACCTTCTGTGCCGCCGCACGCGCCATCGCTTCGTCCACGGCGACGGCGATTTCGGCAGCCGGTATCTCAAACTCGATGGGCACGGGAACGCAAACCAGAACGGCGGTGCCTCCGCCCATCCGCCAATGGCAGGCGGCAACTTCCGCGGCTTCGTCCGAAGTGCCGACTGTTACGTCCACTGCCAGTCCGCTGCTTCGGGAGTAAAATGCAGGGAACTCTTCGGTGCCGTATCCGATTACCGGAACGCCAAGCGTTTCCAGATACTCGAGCGTCTTCGGCAGATCCAGGATTGCTTTGGCTCCGGCACACACGCAGATGAGCGGCGTGTTGCCCAGCGCGGTGAGGTCGGCGGAGGTGTCGAACGACTCAGCGGCTCCTCGATGCACGCCGCCGATTCCGCCAGTCGAGAAGACGCGGATGCCCGCAACGTGCGCAAGCCGCAACGTAGATGCGACTGTCGTCGCACCCCAGCCGCCGTTCATCATCACGCTTGCGAGATTGTTGAGTCCCACCTTCTCGATTCGCCGTCCGTCCGGAGCCTGAGCTGTGGCGAAGAGGCGGATCTCGTCGTCGCTCAATCCGATCGTTGGCGCTCCATCAACGATTCCGATTGTCGCGGGCGTCGCGCCGCGTTGTCGCACGGCCCGTTCACAAGCCAGGGACGTCTCGAGATTGAGCGGGTAGGGGAGACCGTGTGCGATCACGGTTGATTCGAGGGCAACGACCGGCATTCGCTGGTTGAGCGCGCGGCTAACCTCCTCCGCGATTCGAATCTCGGGTCGCGATATGTTCTTCATGGAAAGCCGTGTCGTGCGCGCCCATCCT
This sequence comes from Acidobacteriota bacterium, assembly GCA_038040445.1. Taxonomy (NCBI): domain Bacteria; kingdom Pseudomonadati; phylum Acidobacteriota; class Blastocatellia; genus Candidatus Onstottus; species Candidatus Onstottus frigus. The sequence goes on from JBBPIG010000018.1 coordinate 15,189, forward strand.
ATACAACCCCGCTCTCGGCTAACAAGCGACCTCCTCCGGCTCGCGGCCGGGAAGGTGGGCTGGCCCCCGCTCAATAAATGAAAAGCAACATCTCTGTAATGCCCAAGTCTCGACTCAGAGAAAGCGGGGGCAAGCCCACCTTCCCGACCGCGAGCCTCACCACTATGCTGATCACCCAACAGATTCACGCATCACGAATCACCCTCACGCGTCACGCATCACTCATCACGCATCACGCATCACTCCTCACCCATCCCGCTTCCACAGCAACCAGCCGCGCGGGTATACTCTTGCACCACGCAGCGACTAATGGCATCCCTCGGGAGGAACACGGATGGCGGCGCAGAGAGTGCTGGCATTGATACTGGGCGGCGGTGCCGGTCAGCGCCTCTATCCACTCACCAAGCAAAGAGCCAAGCCTGCTGTTCCTTTGGGCGGAAAATACCGCTTGATCGATATACCGGTTTCCAATTGCATCAACTCTGATCTGCATCGAATCTTTATTCTTACCCAGTACAACTCGGCATCGCTCAACCGGCATATCGCTCGGACGTATCGCTTCAGCCGGTTCACCAATGGCTTTGTCGAAATTCTCGCCGCTGAGATCACACCCGAGCGGCCGGACTGGTTTCAGGGAACCGCCGACGCCGTGCGCCAGTGCTTGCATCACCTCGACGACTACAGAGGTGACACGATCCTGGTGTTGTCGGGCGACCACCTTTACAGAATGGACTATCGTGAGTTCATCGCCCGGCACGTTGAGACGAACGCCGACGTGACGATTTCGCTGACCGCCGCGCGCGAGGAAGAAGCTTCGGAATTCGGGCTGGTCAAGATCGACGACACCGGCCGCGTCATCGAGTTCAGCGAGAAGCCAAAAGGCGAAGCGCTCGAACGCATGCGAGTGGACACTACTCAACTCGGCCTTTCGCCCGAACAAGCTCTCCAGCGTCCGTTTCTGGCCTCGATGGGAATCTACGTTTTTCACAAAGAAGTGCTGAGGCGATTGTTACTCGAAGAGATGCCCAAGGCGGCGGACTTTGGGAAGGAAATCATCGCCGAGATGCTGCCGCGGTACAACGTGCAGGCTCATCTCTTCGACGGCTATTGGGAAGACATCGGGACGATCGGCGCATTCTACCGGGCGAACATCGAAATGACTTTGCCGCTGCCGCCGTTCAACGTCTTTGACTCGGAAGCTCCAATGTATACGCGGCCGCGCTACTTGCCCGGCTCGAAGCTGCTTGATTGCCATATCCAGAGTTCCATCATCACCGAAGGCTGCATCATCAACGGCGCGACGATTACGGATTCGGTCGTCGGCATTCGCAGCCGCGTCGAGCACGGCTCGCGGTTCGAAGGCGTGCTGATGATGGGAGCCGACTTCTACCAAAACCTCGAGGAGCTGCAAGAGGACATCAATCGAGGCCATCCTCGCATTGGGATCGGCCCAAACTGCTTCATCCGCCGCGCGATTATCGACAAGAATGCGCGCATCGGCGCGGGTGTGCAAATCCGCAACGAGGCCGGGGTTCAGGAGCTTAAGGCCGACGGCTACTTCATACGTGACGGCATTGTGATCATTCCAAAAAACGGTGTCATACCCGATGGGACAGTGATCTGATCACTCTTCGCACGCCCCGTGCGAGACCAAAGACCCATCACACAAGATCGTCACGATGAGCCTAAGGCGGATAAAGTCGCGTGCGCTCGGCCCGGCTCGTCTCGATGCACCGACCCAGTTGCATGCTTGCCTTCATCTCGCCAAACTTCATCTAGAGACTTTCGTCGGACTGGCAGCAAGGGTGTTCCTGCTTCCGCGACAGTGGGCAGAAAAGAGATTGGCGGAAGGCGGACCACGATGCCTGCGCTCGCAGGGAGGCTTTCATGTCCATAGAGAAATTTGTTGAGGAGCAGGTGAGAAGGGCAATTGAAGCGGGGGAATTTGACAACCTCCCCGGCAAAGGCAAGCCCATCGACTTGAGAGCTTACTTCGAAACACCCGAAGATTTGAGGATGGCCTACTCGATCTTGAAGGGCAACAACTTCGTACCCGAAGAAGTGGAAATGCTGAAAGACATCGAAGCGCTGAAGAAGCGGCTCGAAGCGAGTTCCGACGAAGCGCAGAAGAGCAGGCTCAAGAAGGAAATCACCGAAAAAACTTATACCTTCAACATGCTCATCGAGAAGCGCAAACGTAAAGGCTAAGAATCCTTGCTCTTTGAAATTCGGAGCATTACGATAGCCGCGAGGAGACGCAACCGATGAAACAGCAGAAACGTCGGATCAAGCCTCTCAGAGTGATGGCGCAGGATGCGGTGCGGATCGCGGCGGGCTGGCTTTGGGAGAGCTTGCCCGATCGCTTTGGTCCGGCTGATCCAACCCTTGATGCTCAGGGACAGCTCTGGCGAGTGCCCATAGTCCTGGCTTATCCAGGTGTGACAGTCGGAGAAGTAGGCGAGATCCTGGTCAATGCATCCAGTGGCGAGGTCGTCTCGCACACGGACATTGCTCACATCAGAGCGGCTGGCCTGAGACTCGGAAGGAAACAACGTGCCAAAGTTCGGGCCGCCTTTCTACGCACAAGAAACGCCTGACTCCTGCTTACCCCGCTTGCCTGCTGGTGTGTCCTGATCTCTGTCTCGACCTTTCGGAAAAGTGAGGAACGAATGCGAACATTTCGAATATCGATTCTGCCCACCGCGCTGGTGTTGATGATGACCGGGGCGGCTGCGGCTCAAACCCGCGGGCTTCAAAGCAGCGACCTGCTAAAGCTTCGTTCAGTCGGCGAAGTGAAATGCTCACCAGATGGATCGCGAGTCGCCTATTCGGTGATCAACAACGACGCTCCCGGCCGGCCTTACCCGCAACTCTGGATAATGACCGTCGCCGACAACAAGTCGATCAGGCTCGGCGGCGAAAAAGAGAACTCGTCGAATCTCGAGTGGTCGCCCGATGGGCAGTGGATCGCTTACGACGGGAAGCTCGGCGAGAAGCCGGGCTTGATAGTCGCCCGTCCGGACGGGTCGAACGCGAAGTTTCTTTCACAGCTTCAGGGGACCAACAGCCCGCTTCCTTCGACCGGCAAGAGCATAGCCTGGTCGCCTGATGGCAAACAAATCGCGTTCGTCAACGCGGTGCCCGGCCCTGAAACCCAGGACGCGACCGGCGATCCGGTTGTGATTACGCGGTACCTCTACAAGCCTGACGACAGCGAAGGCATGACTCGCTTCAACGACAACCGCCGCCTGCACATCTTTGTGGTGGATGTCGCGAGCACGCAGGTTCGGCAGCTTACGAGCGGAACTCACTCGGAGCATTCAATCGACTGGTCGCCAGACGGCGAAGACATAGCTTTCATCTCGAATCGCGAACCAAACGAAGACCAGTTTTTTAACTACGACCTGTTCACGTTGAAAGTCTCGGATGGATCGATTCGGCGGCTGACCTCAACCGAGAGCGCCGAGTATCGACCGCGATGGTCACCCGATGGAAAGACGATCGTCCATCAAGCGACCAGGCGCGGCTTGACCGATCTCGAGACGACGATGGAAGACACGCACATCTGGTTGATCAATGCCGATGGAACCAACCGCCGCGAGATCAGCTCGATGATCGATAACCGGCAGGGCGCGCCCGCGTGGTCACCCGATGGCAGCGCTGTTTACTTCACCGTGCAAGAGCGCGGCAACGTTCGGCTGTATCGCTTGCCAGTCGCAGGCGGCCAACCGGAAGTCGTCATCAACGATCGCGGATCGGTTGGAGCGTGGTCGGTCGCCAGGGACAACTCGATCGCTTACGCGTTCGCGAGCCCCTCCGATCTGACGCAACTTTATTTGAAGCCCGGCAACGCGCCCGCGAAGAGAACTACTGATCTGAACGCCGTGGTGCTCGCCGGCAAGCAGATCGCCGAGGTCGAATCGTTCAGCTTCATCAGCAACGACAACAAGTACACAATCGAAGCGTTCCTCACCAGGCCGCTCGGCATGACCGCGACCTCAAAGCATCCACTGATTGTGAACATCCACGGGGGACCCCACGGGCAGCAGGGACCGGCGTTCAACTTCAAGCATCAAATCTACGCCGCGCGCGGGTGGGCTACGTTGCTGGTGAACTATCGCGGCTCGACCGGCTACGGCCAGGCGTTCACCGACGCGGTCTTCGGAGATCAAAACGGCAACGAAGCGCAGGACGTGATCTACGGTTTGAGCGCCGCCATGCGCCGCAATCTTTGGATCGATCGCGATCGATTGGGCGTCGAAGGCGTCAGCTACGGCGGGCAATTGACGAATTGGCTGATCACCCAGACGAGCATCTTCAAGGCGGCGATTCCGATTGCGGGCATTTCCAATCTGATCAGCTACAACTACATGACCTACTACAATCAGTACGAGCAGATGGAATTCGGCATCTTCCCGCATCAAGGCAATATGATGGATGTGTTGTGGGAGCGCTCGGCGTTGAAGCACGTGGCCAAGGCAAAGACGCCTACGATGCTTATGCATGGCGAAAACGACAACGACGTGCCGATCGCCGAAGCCGAGCAGTACTACATCGCGCTTCGAGACGTTGGCGTCGAAGCGATCATGATTCGCTATCCTCGCGAAGGCCACGGCATTCGCGAGTCAAAGCACGTGGTCGATTCGATCGACCGGTGTATCAACTGGTACGTTAAGCACTTCCCAGCGGCGCAGTAAAGTCGACGAGGAAGCAAGTGGATTCACCAGCGGACAACTACTGGCCCGAACCCTGCGCTACCTGCAGCGGCACGGGCAAGTATCAGATCAACCTTCAGCCGCTGAGTGCGAAGCCGGGTCTCTCCGTCGCACAACGAATCGCCGATCGCTCACCGAATTGCGTAGTCTGCTGCGGCAAAGCTTTCGTTCTAGTCCTTCAGCCCGCGCAGAAGTGTCGTCGATGCGCGGGAACAGGCAGGTCAATTGCGACGCGCTGCTTGCACTGCAAAGGCACGGGATGGATGTTCGTGCAGAAGGAACAAGCCTGATTTCTCAGATAAACTGGCTGAGTCGCAATACGCAGCTCTGAGCCGGACGGGCTGCTTGACTGACTGAATATGCCGCTGTAATTACGTTGTAGGCTATGAAGACTCGTATCATAAGGATTGGCAACTCGCAGGGAGTTCGCATTCCGAAGCTCTATCTGGAGCAGAGCCGTCTCGGCGAGGAGGTACTGCTTGAGGTCCAGAACAACGAGATCGTCATACGCTCTGCGCGCCCTCCCCGACAAGGATGGGCAGAGGCTGCTAAGGCAATGGCGGCGCGAGGAGAAGACGAACTGCTGGACCAAGGCTTTTCACACACCAGTTGGGATGAGCAAGAGTGGGAGTGGTAGTGAAACGCTTTGCGCGCGCGCGAACTGTTGGGCGTTCAAGAGAGAGCGGTGATGAAAAAGTTCCTTCAAGTATTTCTTGGCTTGTTCGGCATAACCGCAATCTTCATTGCGTCGCTGCACATTGTCCTTGGCCCCTCAGCAATACCGGGGTCTATTCCTGTCAATACCACGATGGACAGTGAAGATCGCTTTTACGCCACGTTATTTGCGGCCTACGGGATGGCTCTTCTCTGGTGCATTAAGGACATTGAACGTAAAAGCATGGTTGTCTATGTTCTGGCGCTCACGTTCTTTGTCGGCGGGCTGGCGCGCCTTGTTTCAATGGCCGCAGTTGGTTTACCCAATACCTTTTTCATCGCAATGACTGTGCTTGAGTTGCTCATTCCTTTCTTCATGGCGTTCATGCAGTCGCGCATTTCAAAGGGCGCAGATGCCCAACAAGGCGCTGCACCAGAACAAAGTCGCTGGTGTTAGCCGTTCTTGGCGAGATGTTCGCGCCATAATATTTTCGCTACTCCCGCAACGTTGCCACTGATGCGCATCTGGCTTTCAAAAAACAGCGAAGTCCCTCTGCGCGAGCAACTCGCGACGCAGATCCTTCTCGGCATAGTCAGCGACGATCTGAAGCCCGGTCAGAAACTCCCCAGCACCCGCGAGCTTGCCCGCCGTTATGACATACACTCGAACACCGTGAGCGCAGCCTTTCAGGATCTGGAGCGCAGAGGCTGGGTCGAGTTTCGAAAAGGAAGCGGCGTCTACGTTCGCGAGCGTAGCGTCGATGCGAGCGCCGACCCGAAACTCGAACTCGATCAGTTGATCTCGACACTGTTTCGAGTCGCGCGCGAACGAGGTCATTCGCTCGGCGAGATTCAAGCGCGAGTGAAGCGCTGGCTCGAGACTCAACCGCCCGATCATTTTCTGGTCATCGAGCCCGATGAAGAACTGCGCAGCATCCTCATCGCCGAGATAAAAGAAGCGACCGGCTTTCGAGTCACCGGAACCGGCCTCGATGAATGCTCACGCACTGACCTGCTCGCGGGGGCCGCTCCGGTTGCGATGTACGGTCTGGCAGAGAAGGTGAGAGCCGCGCTTCCGCCCAATGCTTCGTGTCTGCTATTGCGATTGCGTTCGGTACCCGGATCGATCGCAGGTCAGGAGCGGCCGTCGCTCGAATCATTGGTCACAGTGGTCTCGCGCTGGCCCGATTTCCTGAAGTGGGCTCACACGATCCTTGTTGCCGCCGCAATAGACCCCGATGCTATGAGCTTTCGCGACGCGCGAGAACGGGGCTGGCAAAAGGGGTTGGCCGGAAGCGCGATGGTGATAACCGACGCGCTCACCGCAACTCAGCTTCCTTCAGGTTGTCGCCCTCGCGTGTTTCGAATCATCGCCGACTCGTCGCTTGAAGAGCTGTGCAGCTTCAAAGAGTTCCTCGCAAAGCCGCTCGACCCTTAGAGCGCAGGCATCCCTGCCTGCCGGCCGGCGCGAGATGATTAAGCCGCTAGCGAAAAGGCAGGCAAGGATGCCTGCGCTCCCAGGGTCCTGACGCTGTGACGCTCTAGGAAGTGTCACACCCCTACAATCGCCTACCTTGCATTGAGCCTACAATCGCCCCAGATCAGGAGACCAAGAGGAACGAAGATGTCACGTTCCGAGTGAGGGAGGACAGGCTTATGTGCGAATCGGAACAGACCACAACCGTTGCGATCAAGCCGTGCCGTAGTTGCGGCGCCGGGCTGATTGAAGACAGCAGGTTCTGTCGTTCATGCGGAGCGGGCCAGACCGAAACGCTGCCGCCGTCTTTCCCGGTCGCTCCGGTCGATAACGCCAACCCCGAACCTATCCAGAACTACGCGACGACGCGGCTTTCGCAGAAGCTCTATCATCCCGTGTCGGGCCCGTTGGTCAATGCCGTCGCCACGGGCGTGCCGGCTAGTGTCGGGCGCTCGCCGGCAGGCAGCTTCTCCAAAAGAATGCTGTTGGCGCTGATGGCTATTCCAATCTGGGTGATGATCATTCTGCTATCGCCGCTGGATGCGTACGCCTCGGCAAGAATAATAGGGAGCCGAATATGATAACCGTCAAACCACGATGCATAGTCTTGTCAGCATGTCTGCTGGCGATCGCCGTTTCAACCATCCCCGCGAAGGCACTGGACATCAGCGTTCAAAATGACGTTTGCCTGAGACTCACCACAGCGCCGCGATCCGACGCCGGTGCTGTTAAGGATCCTGCGGCCATTTTGACTGCAGCTCACATCATCTATGTCTGCTCGCGGACCGCGCTCGTGAAATCAGCGGTCATTGAGAACGAACTGCTCAAGCGCGTGGAGTTCCAACAGGCGGGACTGCTCATTACTAAGGACCCAAACGCGGCTGACCTGATTATTGAGGTTCGTCGATCGAACTTTACGACCGCGTATCCCTACGTCGTCGTCGATCCGAGGACACGGCTCGTCGTCGCCAGCGGAAATGTGAACTCGCTCTTCGGTAGTGCTGCTGGAAAGATAGCAAAAGGTTTCATGAAGCAAGTACAAAAGGCGAGAACACCCGCCGGCGCCAAACCGAAGAAGTGATCCCTGTTTTGTGCTTTCCTCGGGCGCCATTAGTCCGGCGCAACCGAACTAGAACACCGCCCAGAAGCCCGTTGCGAGGACAACGATGACGTTATCACGACGAGAGTTTCTCGATTTCCTGAAAGCCACTTGCGCGGTTGCTGCTCTGCCTAACGCGTTTGTCTGTTCGGTATCCGCCCAGCAGGCCCCTCTGGCAGCCGTGCCGCTAACAGCAAACAACTCAGAACCATTAGTCAACGACATTCACTCTCAGCTCAACGCGACTCGAGTCAACAGAATCATCAAACCGCGATCCTCGAACGATCTGCGCGCTACACTCCTAACCGCCAAATCCGAAGGCAAGGCCATAAGCATCGCCGCCGGCCGTCACGCGATGGGGGCTCAGCAGTTCGGCGCCGGGACGATTCTCGTCGATATGACTGGAATGAATCGTGTGCTGAATCTGGATAGCGAGAAAGGAATAGTCGAAGTCGAGGCCGGAACTGAATGGCCGGAGTTGATCGATTACCTGATTAAGGCTCAAAGCGGGCAAGACCAACAGTGGGGCATCGTCCAGAAACAGACCGGCGCGGACAGGCTTTCAATCGGAGGAGCGCTCGCCTCGAACGTTCACGGCCGTGGTTTGAAGCTAAAGCCGATCATCGATCAGGTCGAGTCTTTCACTTTGATGGATCACGCCGGGGCGTTGGTGCGATGCAGCCGCGACGAACACTCGGAGCTGTTTCGCCTGGTGATCGGCGGGTACGGTTTGTTTGGCATCGTGACTTCGGTGCGGCTGCGATTGTGGAAACGAAAGAAAGTCCAGCGCATCGTCGAGATTCGAGACTCGAAGGATATCGTGGCGTCGTTCGATGAGCGAATCGCTAACGGATATCTTTATGGAGACTTCCAGATTGCAACCGACAGCAGCCGTGAAAGCTTTTTGCGTCGCGGAGTCTTCTCGTGTTACCGGCAAGTCGATCCCGCGACGCCGCTCACCGAAAAGCCTACCCGGTTTCATCCGGAGGACTGGGCCCGTCTCACTTACTATTCCCACAAGTACAAGCGGCGCGCGTTCGAGGTGTACACCAGGCGCTATCTCGCGACGTCCGGGCAAGTCTACTGGGCCGACTCGCAACTATCTGGGGCCTACGTCGACAACTATCACGAAGACCTCGACCGGAGGCTTGGCGCGAAGGTGAAAGCTACAGAGATGATCACCGAGATCTACGTCCCCCGGAGTTCGCTCGTGAACTTCCTGGAGGATGCGAGAGTCGAATTGCGCAAGCTGGATGCGAACATGATCTACGGAACCATTCGATTGATCGAGAAAGATGAAGAAAGCTTTCTTCGCTGGGCGCGCGAGTCATTCGCCTGCGTGATCTTCAACCTGCACGTCACCCACGACACCGCGGGACTGGAGAACGCCGCGCGGGCGTTTCGGAGCCTGATCGATCTGGGGATCCGCTATGCCGGCAGCTACTATCTCACTTATCACCGCTACGCGACTAAGCAGCAGGTGGAAGCTTGTTATCCGCAGTTCAGAGAGTTTCTGGAGATGAAACTGAAGCATGACCCGAATGAGATGTTTCAGAGCGACTGGTACCGGCACTACAAGAAGATGTTCGGGATCGATCGCGTCGAGTGAGGGCGACGCGAGGCATCCGCCATTCCTGCCTCGATACAGTCGTGCGGGTAGACTCTTCGCAGAGTGCGGGTCAACTTTTTGCGCTGAATCCCGAAGGGATGGCGGAATAAAGCCACGGGTGAGTCCGCGAACCCGTGGTCACGCGCGAGGATGACACCTTAACCCTCGGAGAGGGTGACGGCGAGTTGCAAGCAAGAGTCTTCGTGCGCCGACACATCCTCGCCATTGTCCTCTACCTGGTTTTGCTAACAAAGGCCGCCACCCGCTTCGCGGGTTAGTGCTGCTATACGCCTCTATCCACGGGTTCGCGGACTCACCCGTGGCTTTATACCTCCACCCTTCCAGGGTTGGACTATCAACCACTGGAAACTCTAGTGAGCGTGGGTATGCACGCCGGTGGAATTCCGGCGCAAACCTCCGACCCACACGCCTGATACGGAACCCTCTTTACAATCCCGGTCGAACGCGTTAAGTTGCCCGCCGCAGCGAATCAGTTCAGGGAGAATTATGGGAATACCAACGCAGGTAGACGTGAGGGTGATCGCCAAGGACGGCAAGTACCTTGGTGACGACATAGGCGGATCGCTGGTCACTATTCACGATGTTCAGACCGGCGAGTTGCTGGCTCGTGGTACTACTGCCGGCGGTTCGGGAGAACCGGATCTAATGGATATTTGTCTGAAGCGCTCGGAAGTGCTGCCGGTTGATGGGGCTTCAGTTTTCACCGCCACACTGGACCTGGATCAGGCCACACTAGTCAGAGTGACGGCATATGGGCCTCTCGCGGCACAGCTATCAGCCAATACCGTATCGCTTACTCAATGGGTTTATCCGGGGAAGAGCATAACTGGCGGAGCACAAGGAGGAGGCTTCCTGCTGGAAATACCCGGCCTGGTCGTTCAAATCCTGAATCCGCCGACTCACTTTCTGCCGCAGACGGCACCCAAAAATATCGAGATCAGAGCCAATGTGACGATGATGTGCGGTTGCCCAATTGGAGAAGGCCATCCGCCCTGGCATCCCGCTCAGTTCGAAGTAATGGCTTTGATCAAGCAAGGCGAGTATGGCGCTATCGAGCTTCCGCTTCAGTACGATGCGGATGCGCCCTACGGAGCGCCCAGCCAGTTTGCGGGAGAGTGGCGCATACCACCCAACAGCTCCGGTCAGCCTGAGATCTACGAGATTGTAGTATCGGCATTCCAGCAGAGGACAGGCAACACAGGAGTCGATCGAGCGACCGTCATCATTCCGGCGCCGGCTTCGACTTCGACGCCGGGCAAATCAGAAGGGGATCAGAATAAGCCGGCGTAGAGACCGTCGGCCACCGGTACGGCTCTCACAGACTAAAGTCTGCGGCACGTCGGGGGATGTGCGGCCCTGGTTGCATAAAAGCGATTGCAGCGGAGGCGTCTTTGTTACTCCCGATATCCACTTTACAATCCGAATAGAAACCGCTAGTTTCGCCCCATCAACCGGTTCTACTAACTTTGTCTTCAATCTCCAAAAAGGAGGAGCGATGTTGATGAATCTACTTAAGAAGGTAACGTTGGTGCTTATGTTTATCTCGCTGCTTGCGTTCTCGCCGTCTTCGCTGGCGCAGACTGACATGTTTGAAGGGAGACCCACTTTTTCCGAAGGCGCGGAACTCGGTTATTACATCTGGAAAGAGGGCGACAAGTGGAAGCTTCGTTGGACAACGATGGGGCCGCTACGGCGATTCACCGGTTCAGTTGTCGCCGAAGGCGGCGAGCTCCATGACCTCAAACGCATAGACCTCGAGGAGGAACGGCGTGTTCTCTATCCCGGTCGAGCGCCTAACGTCTGGGTTGGTCCGCGAGGCCGCACGCATGTAGGCGGCGGCCGGGCGCCGGTCGTAGTCGAGCGCAAGCAGGACATAATAAAGAAGGACGGCGACAGGACGATTGTGTTTGCTGCGAAAACAGGCAACGACATCGATGGATTCGATTTCAAGGTCGATAAAAAAGTGACGGCGCTTCGTTTCGTGTTGGACATTGACGGCAGGAAGCTGCCACAGCGAGTCGAGGTAGGAAAGAATAATCAGAAGCTGCCGGCGCTACCATTCGAAGTGAAGTTTCACTGAATCAAGAGCGCAAAGAGCATGGAGTTCAGGCTTTAGCCTGGTAGTACTTTCCTCTTTTGACACACTACCAGGCTAAAGCCTGAACTCCATGCCTCGTCAGGTTGACAGGTTTCGCCTCTCTCACGGATAATCGGCGAGCTTGAGAAAACAGTTGGGAATTCAAATGAATTTTTTCGCATCACGAATTGACCGTCACCCGAACCGCGCGCATACCAAAGTGCGGCGTTCTTACTTCTCGTTTAGCGTCTTTAGCTTTAGCACCGCAACAGGAGCGGGGGGCGCGATGGTTTAGACCGAAATCCAATCGCACAGGTTTCAGAAGCCCGCTCCTTCCACGAAGGCAGCGGGCTTCAAAGTTTTTGGGAGTGGTTTGATGGAAGATAAGAACAAAGACAGCACATTGACGGTAGCCTTCCAGGGCGAGCGTGGAGCCTTCAGCGAGGACGCCGCGCGCAAGCTTCTCGGCGCCGACATTAAAATCCTGCCTTGTCGAGCGTTCGAGGAAATGTTCGACGCCGTGTCATCAGGCGCGGCCGATGCAGCCGCTGCTCCGATCGAGAATAGCCTTGCCGGTTCGGTGCATAAGAACTACGACCTGTTGATGGAGCACGACCTCACCATCACCGGGGAGACGAACCTGAGAATCGTTCACCACTTGATCGCGCCGCGCGGCGTTGCGCTGTCAGATGTTCGCCGAGTTCATTCTCATCCGGTCGCGCTCGCGCAATGCGAGAAGTTCCTGCGCGCCAATCCTCAGATCGAAGTGGCACCCGCTTACGACACTGCGGGCAGCGTCAAGATGATTGTCGAGAGCGGCTCGAAGGTGGAGGCGGCGATTGCCGGAGCTACCGCGGCCGAGGTCTACGGCGCCGAGATCATCGCCGAAGGCATCGAAGACAACGCGAAGAATTTCACGCGGTTTCTTCTGTTGGCGCGCCCCGATCGAGCGGATTCGATCAAGACGACGTCAAATCAAGAGCAGCGAAAGACATCGATCGTCTTTCGGGTAGCGAACAAGCCGGGCGGATTGTTTCGCTCACTGGCCGCGTTCGCGCTGCGCGACATCGACCTGACTAAGATCGAATCGCGACCCATCGAAGGCCGCCCGTGGGAGTACTCGTTTTATCTTGACCTGATCGGCGATCCACACGAGCCTCACGTCGAGCGAGCGCTTGCGAATCTGGCAGAGCTTGCCGAGAGCGTGCGCGTGCTGGGGAGTTACTGGAGAAGTGAAGGGTGATGCGTGAAACGTGATGCGTGACCGGTCCTTTCCAGTCACGCATCACGAATCACGCATCACGGCGCCTGGTACCAAAAGGAGAATTAGCCATGATCATCGCGATGAAATCAAATGCAACCGAAGACCAGATCGAAGAGGTCTGTGAGAGCATCCGCCGATACGGCTACAAGCCTCACGTCATACGAGGCGAAGAGCGAGTCGTCATCGGCGCGGTCGGTCACGGCGACAACAAAGACCACCTGCAAAATCTGCGCTCGGTGCCGGGCGTCGAAGACGTCGTTCCGATACTTCAGCCTTACAAAATCGTAGGCCGCGAGCTGAAGCCGCAGCGAACGATTGTCCGCGTCGGCGATCTGGAGATCGGCGGCAAAGAGTTTGTCGTGATGGCTGGGCCTTGCTCGGTCGAGACGCGCGAGCAGTTGATGGAAACTGCCGAAGCCGTCAAGCAGGCAGGCGCCCAGGTGCTGCGAGGCGGCGCCTACAAACCACGGACTTCGCCTTATGACTTTCAAGGTCTTGAAGTCGAAGGGCTCAAGCTGCTGGCCGAAGCGCGCGCTCTTACCGGGCTCAAGATCGTGACCGAAGTCGTCACCACCGAAGACACCGAGGTCGTCGCCGAGTATGCCGATATCCTTCAGGTCGGCGCGCGGAACATGCAGAACTTCGCTCTACTGAAGAGACTGGGCAGCGTCAAACGCCCGGTGCTCTTGAAGCGAGGGATGAGCTCGACAATCAAGGAGCTTCTCTTGTCGGCCGAATACATCGCGTCACACGGCAACGATCAGATAATCCTGTGTGAGCGAGGCATTCGAACCTTCGAGACCGCTACGCGCAACACGTTGGATCTGGCAGCGGTTCCGCTGTTGAACGAACTGAGTCATCTGCCCGTTGTAGTCGACCCCTCCCACGCAACCGGCCGCAGGAGCCTGGTTCGCCCGGCGGCAAAAGGCGCAGTGGCTGTGGGCGCCGATGGTTTGCTCATCGAAGTTCACCCTCGTCCGCAAGAGGCCTGGTCGGACGGCCCACAGTCGCTGACGCCTCCAATGTTCGCCGAAATAATGACAGAGCTGCGCGAGTACGTGCGGCTGGAGTCTCGCTACCTGAATTAAACACAAAGGCACGAAGTCACTAAGGGACAAGCTGAAGCTTGAACTCTGAACCTGGTACTTCTTTGTGCCTTTGTGTTTGACCTCTTATACTGAATTTGCATGGCATTACCTGAACTGAGACTCGCCGAAAACGTCGCCGGCGATTTCTTCGTCGACAGCACTTGTATCGACTGCGATCTCTGCCGTCAGATCGCTCCAGACACTTTCTCGAGCGCCGGCGATCAATCAATAGTTCATCACCAGCCAGAATCACCCGAACAAGAATTCGCGGCGCTCAAAGCTCTAGTCACCTGTCCGACCGCTTCAATTGGAACGCTCAGCGGCCGCTCGGCGAAAGCGGCTGTAGCAGCTTATCCTGAGTTGATAGAAGATGGCGTCTACTTCTGCGGCTTCGCGTCCGAGTCGTCATACGGAGCGTCTAGCTACCTCATCGCCCGCCCCAACGGGAACGTGCTGATCGACTCGCCTCGTTTCGCGAGTCCGCTGGTCAAACGCATCGAGAAGCTGGGCGGCGTGAGGCTCATGTTCCTAACTCATCGCGACGACGTCGCCGACCACGAAAAGTGGGCCGGTCATTTCAACGCCGAGCGTGTTATGCATAGCGACGATATCGGCCGCTCTCTGTCCGGCATCGAGCGCGTGCTCGCCGGCCGCGAAGCCGTTCAGCTCGACGACGACTTGTTGGCTATCCCGACTCCCGGGCACACACGCGGGCACACGGTATTGCTCTACCGCAACCGATATTTGTTCTCGGGTGATCATCTCTGGTGGTCCGAGTCTTACGAATCACTTCACGCGTCGTCGAACGTGTGCTGGTATTCGTGGACGGAGCAGACTCGCTCAATGGAGCGCCTGCTCGGTTACCGATTCGAGTGGGTACTGCCTGGACACGGACGCCGGGCTCGTTTAAGCTCGTCGCTTATGCATGAGCAGCTCGAGCAATGCGTGGCGCGAATGAAGCGCCGCTCGCGAGCAGCAAGTTGATTGCCGGCTTCGAACCAAACAATTTGATGAAAGGCGCTAAACCATTGAGCTTTACTCATTCTCGGATCGCGGGGTCCAAACTCGCGGCAATCGGCGTGGCCGCCTTCTTAGCCCTGGTCGCGTTCGGGCAAAGCCAACCGCGCAAGGAATCCTCTCAAATCCGTCTCGCGTTGAGGCTGTTCAACGACTCCCGCTTTTCGACGCCGCAGGGCGATCTTCAGAATAGCTGCGCTTCGTGCCATCTAATGGACGAAGACCCGCAGGGCATGAGGGCCCACACCGATTTCTTCGCCCGGAGCTGGGTGCCGTGGCGCGCAGGCGATCCGCGCCGCGACGGGTTGCGCAACGCGCCGACAATCTTTGATTCGGCGTTGATGCCGCGTCTTCACTTCGACGGGGAGTTCAGCTCGCTGGAGGAACTGGTCAAGGGAACGCTCGCCGGACGCGCGATGGGATGGTTGCCGGGCGAAGAGGAGCAGGCATTCGATCGGGTCTACAGAATCATTTTGGATGACAATCGCGAAGGCAGCGGCAATGAAACGAATTATCGTGCGCAGTTCAATGCCGCATACGGGGTCGATCCCACAACGCTCAGCAAGAGCGAAGTTGTCAACGGTGTCGTGAAAGCCCTCGCGGATTATATTCGAACGCTCAAGACCGGGCGCACGGCGCCATACGATCGTTTCGTTCAGGCGAACGGATTGGACTCCGGACCCGCGGATGGCGAAGACCCAAAGCTGCTTGCGAACCGGATTCTGGACAAGGTCGCGACGCTCGAAAAGTCACGAACGCTGAAGCTGCCCGGCGGGTTTGACGCCGCTGCGCTGAGCGGGTTGAAGGTATTTTTCCGCACCAGTGGGAGCGGGTCTATCGGCAACTGCGCCGCGTGTCACACGCCGCCGCTGTTCACGGACTTTTCGTTTCACAACATGGGCATCAGTCAAAGCGAATACGATCAGGTGAACGGCGCTGGCAGCTTCGCCGAACTGGAAATCCCCGCCGCCGCCCAGGCCCGGCGCCCTTCCCCGCAGTTCCGCGAGACTCCTTCGAAGCGGAAACCCCGATACGCGGATCTCGGCTTCTGGAACTTCGTGGATCTCAAGACCTCGCCGCTTCGCGGCGGTGATGAGAGTGACGATCAGTTCCTGCAGCGAATGACCGCGGCGTTCAAGACTCCGACCCTGCGTAATCTGGCGTTCACCCAGCCGTATATGCACACCGGCGGCTTCACTACGCTCGAAAGCGCACTGACCGAGATCATTCGCTTGAGTGAGTTGGCGCGCGCGGGGAAAGTGCGAGAAGGCGATAAGCAACTTTCCAGAATCAATATCACCGAAGCGGACATAGCTCCGCTAGTCGCGTTCCTTGGAACGCTGAACGAAGAATTAAAGCCGCGTTAGAAATACTAGTGGTGTAACCATCCTCATTCCCAAGTTGGCCGAGGTTGGCCGAGGTTGGACGTTCGAATGATCCCTCGATTGCGCGGAATCTTCCTTCTGACATTCTGGTTCGCATCAATCGCGATCGTGGCGCCGTTGTTGATCGTACTCGTACTGATCACCAGGAATGAAAACTTCATCTATTCACCGGTTCGCATGTTCATTCGCGCCGGGCTGGCGATGGCCGGCGTGCGAATTGAAGTAAGCGGGCTCGAACGGCTGGACCCGAATCAGACTTACATCTTTACTCCAAACCATCAGAGCCTCATCGAAGTCCCTTTGTGCGTGACTTACCTCAAACGGAATATTGCCTACCTGGGGAAAAAGGAAGTGTTCAAGTATCCGATCTTTGGTCAAGGCATACGGTTGATCGGCGTGGTGTCGGTCGATCGCAGCAACACAACCGCCGCCGTCGAAAGCGCTCGACAAGCAACCGAGAACCTGCGGCGCGGCAAATCGTATGTTGTCTACCCTGAAGGCACGCGCTCGCCTGACGGGCGGTTGCTTCCGTTCAAGAAGGGCGCGTTCATGATGGCGATCGATGCCGGCGTCCCGATTGTCCCAATCTCGATATCGGGCGCAACTGCGATCATGCCAAAAGCCCAGATCAAGGTTTTCCCATCAACCGTGCGAATAACTGTTCACGAACCTATCAGCACCGGCGGCTACACGAAAGAAAACATCGGCGAGTTGATGCAATTGACGCGAGAGAAGGTCCTCTCAGGCCTGAGCGAGGAACAGGCGCCGCCGGGCGAACGAAAAGCCGCAACGACCCAAATCAGCAACAAACAGTCCGCGTGACTACGAAGACGCGTTCAGCGTTTACTTCCCTCTGGCGAATGTCCCTCGTAGTGCAACAGGCTCTTCGCCCAGATGCCGGCGGCGCCGACCGCAATCAGGCACCCAACGCCGCCTGTCAGAACCGATAGCGTGGCGCCGATGAGCGCGGCAACTGCGCCGGCCTCGAATTCACCAAGCTGCGGCCCGCCCATGAAAAAAATCATGTTGACCGACGTCATACGTCCGCGCAGGTAATTGGGCGTGACTAACTGGCGGATCGTTTGTCGCAACACCGTGCTCACGGTATCGGCAGCGCCGGTGATCGCAAGCATCAGCAGCGAGAGCCAAAACCAGCGCGACAAAGCGAACGCAACTGTGGCCGCTCCGAAGATCGCAACGGAAATGAGCACCGCCTTGCCTTGCTTCCGCATAACTCCGCGCCGTGCCATGGCGAGCCCGGCTATGATCGAACCGGCTCCCGGCGCCGCGGCAAGAAAGCCAAGCCCGCGCGCTCCGACATTCAGAATCTCCGCTGCGAATATCGGCAGCAGAGCCGTCGCCGAGGCGAAGAAAGTCGCGATGAAATCAAGCATCATTGTCTGCACAATGATTGGGGTGCGCCACACGAACCGCAGCCCTTCGCGAAGCGCACCGAAGTTTATCCGTGCTACTGGGGCTTCGGCTTCAGCGCGGCCGCTCGCGCTCATGAGCAGCAGGGCAATGATGACCGCGACGAAGGAGGCCGCATTGATACCATAGATCACCGCAGGTCCGCGCGCGCTCAGAAGCAACCCGGCGAGCGCCGGCCCAACGATCATTGCAGAATTGAAGACCAGGATTCCAAGGCTGACCGCGTTTGGAAAATCCTCCAGAGGCACCAGTGTTGGCAGCATAGCCTGACGGGCGGGATTGTCGAATGCCACCGCGGCCGAAGCAATGGCTGTAAGCAAGTAAATGGACCAGAGGCTGGCCAGCCCCGATGCCGTCATCACTGTCAGCAATGCCGCGCTAATCAACATCACGCTTTGCGATGCCAGCATCAATCGCTTCCGGTCGACCGCGTCGGCGACAACACCACCCAAAAGCGAGCAGAAGATGATGGGCAACACACGCACAAGCCCGACGCCGCCTAACGCCAGCGGAGATTTTGTCAGCACGTAGACGTGCCAGTTGATCGCCACAAGCTGCATCTGAGAACCGGTGACCGATATGAGCTGGCCAATCCACAATAAGCGAAAATCCCGGTGGCGCAACGCGGTGAACGATGATCTTTTCGGTTTGTTGTTTGACTCTTTGCTGAGTGCAGGAGAAAGATCGGGTAAAGACATGGGCCACTATAATTCCACGGTTGTGCGTAGTTGCGCCACCGGTACCTTGGGAGCGCAGGCATCCCTGCCTGCTTGCTTATGCCAAAGCTAATCTCTTTCTTTCGCAACGCCAGGCAGGCAGGGCTGCCTGCGCTCCCAGGGCGGCCGCCCTCGACTTGCTGACGACAGCCTTATACAATGCCGCTCGCTGCGCTCAGCCGGTTGAGCTAAGAAAACCAGGAGGCTCTCATGCTACAAGTCAAGCGCGCTCAGGTCAGTGACGGAACTGCGGCGACATTAGCTGGCAATCCCGGAAGGTCTCGCCTTCTACTGGTGACATTCGTCTCGATTCTCGTTTCCCTTCCCTTGTTTGATTCCAGCGCGTTCACTCAGCAACCGGCGCAGGATCGCATCGAACGATTCCGGAAGATGTCCGTGGACGCCGAAACAAAAGGCCTGGCCGAGCCGTTCAATGGGATCACCACGAATGGACAGATTGCGCCCGGACTGTTCGCCATCCACTCTACCGGCGTATCAACCGAACCGGTTCAGAAAGCGGCCGGTGCATTCCTTGCCGCACTGAGCCTCGAGCAGCGATCTAAAACGATGTTCTCCACAGATGACTCGGAATGGCGCAAATGGATGAACCAGAGTTTCTACGTGCGGCAGGGCGTCAGCTTCAAGGAGATGAGCGAGGCTCAGCGCGAGGCGGCGTTCGGGCTGATGCGCGCGTCGCTCAGCGCAAAAGGATTGAAGCAAACGCGTGACATTATGCGGCTCAATCATACGCTGGGCGAGTTGAACAACAACGATTTCGAAGCCTACGGGGAATGGCTCTACAACATCACGGTGATGGGCACGCCTTCCGCCAAGGAGCCATGGGGCTGGCAGTTGGACGGCCACCACGCGATCATCAATTACTTCGTGCTGGGCGATCAGGTGGTGATGACACCCTTCTTCGCCGGGTCGGAGCCGGTGACCGCTGCTTCAGGGAAGTACAAGGGCACCACTATTCTTCAAGACGAGCAGAACAACGGCCTTGCGATGATCAACGCGTTCAAAGAAGACGTTCGCAAGAAGGCGCTCGTTCAGGCTTCGAAGACTGGAAACAACAACCTCACTGAAGCATTCAAGGACAATGTTGTTCTGGACTATGCCGGCGTTCGAGCGTCGGAGCTTTCGAAGCAGGAGCGGAAACAGTTGCTCGATCTGATCGCGCTCTACGTGGACAACATGGACAACGGCCACGCCCGGGTCAAGATGGACGAGATCCGCCGGCACCTCGACAACACCTGGTTCGCGTGGATCGGCGGCACCGAGCCCACCAGCGTCTTCTACTATCGCATTCACAGCCCGGTGATCCTGATCGAATTTGACCACCAACTGCCGGCCAATCTTCGACACCTGGCCAAGGACCCGCGAGCGCCGAACCGCGAGCACATTCACGTCGTGATGCGCACGCCGAACGGAAACGACTACGGCAAGGACCTGCTTCGGCAGCATTATCAGCAGCACAAACACGGCGGCTGAATCGGCATTAACCGAGAACGATTCCGGATCTCGATAAACGTTTCGCGGCGCTTGCAGCATCATTCTTTGTGGAGTCTTCCAACGTGAGCCGAGAATACGCAGGCGGCGAGTCTGATTACGCCGCTAACCAAACGAAGCAGGACGTCCCTCGCGCGCTCCGCCGCATCCTGCTCGGCATTTTCCTTTTAGGCCTTCTCGGCACGGGAACCGAGCTGGTTCTGCTTGATCACTTCGAGGACCGGCTACAACTGATTCCGCTCATTCTGCTGACGCTCGGGCTCGTCGTGGTTACGTGGCAGGTCATCCATCAAGGGCGCGCGAGCCTGAGGACGCTGCAGCTCTTGATGATACTGTTCGTGCTGGGCGGCCTTGCCGGACTAGTGTTTCACTATCGGGGCAGCATGGAGTTCCAGTTGGAGGTCAACCCCGATCTCAGTGGACTCGAGTTGTTCCTCAAGGCCATCAGGGCGAAAGCGCCGCCTGCGCTGGGGCCGGGCGCAATGATACACTTGGGACTCTTGGGTTTGGCTTATGCCTATCGCTACCCGGTGTCGGGCGCGCGACCCAGCGACAAAATAACGAATAGAGGAGATTGAAATGAACCGAAAGCGTGCGTTGCTGTTTGCGACCCTCGGGTCGATTGTCCTCGCGGTGAGCTTAAGCGTGAACGTCGATGGCCAGGTCGGCAAGTCTCTTGGGCTGATCGACGCGAACGCTGCAACCGAGAAGGACCTGCTGGCGCTGCCCCACATGACTCCGGCCATTGTGAAAGGCATCATCGACAAGCGTCCGTTTATGAGCATCCTGGACCTGAACGCGTTCCTGCTCAGCCAATCGCTCACCGCGCAACAAGCGGCGGAGTTCTACGAGAAGGCATTCATTCACATCAATCTCAACACCGCCTCGCGCGAAGAAATTGTCTTGATACCCCGGGCCGGCAACCGGATGGCGCGTGAGTTCGCCGAGTACCGGCCGTGGCGGAGCTTCGCGCAGTTCGACAAGGAGATCGGCAAGTATGTGGGCCCAGCGGAAACGGCGCGGCTGGCCCAGTACGGCTTTATTCCAATCAACCTGAACACAGCGAGCGACGAGGACATTCTGAGCATCCCGGGTCTCGGTCCGCGAATGCTGCGAGAGTTCAAGGAGTACCGCCCATACAAGTCGATCGAGCAGTTCCGCAAGGAGATTGGAAAATACGTCGGGGCGAAGGAAGTCGCGCGCTTCGAACGCTACGTGACGATACAGTGATGCTTTGTCGTTCGATCCGGCAATAATTAGCGAAGCACCGGTGCGTAATCCATTTCCACATGAACCGACCATCCTATTCGTGGTCCCTGGAGATATTCAGCGGCAAACCGGGGGTTCTTTTTACGACAGAAAGCTTGCCGACAGCCTGACCGAACGGGGCTTTCGGGTGGAGATGGTAACGGTTCCCGACCTGCCTTATTTTGCCGGCCTTGTCGCGGGTCTGGCGATTGCTCCCCTCTTATTGCTACGGCTCGCAAGGCGGAAGTATGACGTTGTGATCGAGGATGGATGGGCTCACCCCACAACACTCCTGTTTAATGTTGCGTGTTGGCTCATCGGCAGGGTTCGGTTAGTCATCATCGTACATCAGGTCAGATGGCGCGCGGTGAAACCGCCCGTCGGATTCATTGTCCGAATGGTTGAGCGGGTTTCTTTGCGCTCGGCTCAACTGATTGTGACGGTGAGCCGCTTTATCAGCAGCGACGTTGAACGACTGGTCGGGAGCGGAGTGCCCGTTGTACTCGCGTCTCCTGGCTCTGCGCCGATTTCGGGTGCAACGCGGGAACGAGGTGAGACCGGCGCCATACCGCTACGGCTCCTGTTCGTGGGGAACTGCGCCCGCCTCAAAGGGCTCGATCATTTGATCGGTGCGCTCGCGTTACTTCGGGACATTCCGCTCACGCTCGACCTGGTCGGAGACGTGAACGTTGAGCCGCGCTATTACAAAAAGTTGGTGAAGCAGGTAAACGCTTTAGGTGTGAGCGAAAGAGTTATCTTTCACGGGGCAGTTGCTCACGAGGACCTGGGCCACTTTTATTCGCGGGCCGGCATATTCACTTTCCCTTCGCTGTATGAAGGTTTTGGCATTGTATTGGCCGAGGCGATGCACGCGGGCCTGGCCATCGTGGCAACTCGCACCGGGCCGGCAAATGAAATAGTTCGCGAAGGTGCGAATGCGCTAATTGTGCCGCCTGCGGATTCGGCGGCTCTCGCCGGCGCCATACGACGGCTCGCAACCAACACTGTATTAAGAGAGGACTTCGGCCGCCGCAGCCGCGAGCTCGCCGGTTCGCTTCCTACGTGGGCACAGACCTGCGATACCATCTATGATCGGATCGAGATTATGAGTCGAACGACTCGCGGTACGAAGCGAACGACGAAGTCCATTCCCACACGGTAACCTTGAGTCCTTCGAGTCCTCCGGCCCGCACGACTGGAGCCAGATGCTTAACGATGTACCGCGCCCCAGCCTCGGCATCAGATTTCCAAGCTGGCGACTCTTTGCCTCCCGCCTTGATTAGGCAGGACACTTGATTAGATAGCGGCCTATCGAATAAATAAGCTTTCTCAGGCATCGTTAACTCTGCGCTGAGAGACCTTGTACTCATCCAAATTCTGATCTATATTTGGAGCTGAATTCGAGTTTGATCTTCAAGGATGGTTTTGCAACAATGCGCGACGTCAACGTATCGGAAGGGATCGTACCTCTCGGCGAGTTCAAGGCTCGAGCATCCAAGATCATCGGAGAGCTAGCTGACAGCAAAGAGCCTCTGGTAATCACTCAAAATGGCAGACCTGCTGCGGTCTTAATGTCTCCAGCCGCGTTTCAAGAGTTGCGCGAGCGCTACGAGTTCCTCGAGGCCGTAGCCCAAGGCGTCGCCGACACCGAAGCCGGGCGCGTCGTGGATCATAAGAAGGTCCGCCGATGGCTCGATAGCTGGGGCGCGGATCGAGAGAAGGATGCGCCGAAATGAAACCGGTTTGGGCGCGAGCAGCAATCCGGGACCTGATTCACGCGCGAGAATACATCGGTCTTGAAAATCAAGACGCCGCCCGCGAGATCGCTTCGCGCATCGTGGACGCGACTGAACGCGTCATTCAGTTCCCCGAGGCCGGCCGCCAAGGAAGAGTCAACGGAACTCGCGAACTAGTTGTATCAGGCACGCAATACCTGATTGTCTATCGCTTGAAAAAGAACGCTGTTCATTTCCTCAGGGTGCTTCACGGGCGCCAGAAATGGCCGTCCGCTTAAACCCGCGACTCTCCAAGTCCTTTGGCCGTTCTTCTCTAAGTCTCGAACGACTCGCGGTACGAAGCGAACGACGAACTCGATTCCCACACGGTAACCTTTAGTCCTTCGATACCGGCCGTCCGAAGGACCGGAGCCAGCTTCTTGAAAATGTACCGGGCGACGACCTCGGCCGTGGTGTTCATCCCTGCAAGCTCCGCAACCTCGTTCAGATTGCGATAGTGGAGAGGCTCCAGCACCGAGATCAACTCAGCGCGAAGCCGCCCGATATCATAGAACGTTCCGGTTGAGTCAATCTCGCTGGCTTCGGCGCTGACCTCGACTCGGTAGGTGTGCCCGTGAAGACGTGTCGCCGGACCGAAGTCGCCGTTTAGCGAATGTGCGGATTCAAACTCGCCCACAATACCTATCTCAAATTTCTGCATAGAGCCTCACGGAATGCCTTAGTGCCTCTCGTAATCTAAAACAACCTGTATGACCTCGGCGGGCTGCTCGTCGATCAGATGATAAGCCTCGGCCGCGCGATCGAACGGCAGCACGTGGCTGATCAACTCGTCGAGTGACAACTCACTCAGGTATCCGACGGCGAGCTCTCGCCGGCGCGAAATGGTCCACCTCGGTGTGAGCGACGGATCAAGATTGGAGACCTGGGAGCTTTTCAGCGTCAGCCGCTTTCGATGAAAATCGCTGCCCAAAGCCAGGTCCGCTCGCTTCGTGCCGTACCACGAGACCACCACAACGCGACCTTCGGCAGCCGCGACCTTGACGGCCTCATCCAGAGCACGCGGTTGCCCGCTCGCCTCGATCACCACATCGGCTCCCGTTCCTCCGGTCAAGGCGGACACGCGCTCGGGAAGGCTTTCCGCTGAGGGGTCAACAACCAGATCAGCGCCGGCTGATCGCGACAACCGCCGGCGTTTCTCGTATAAGTCACTGGTTACCACCAGGCTCGCCCCCGCTCTGCGCGCCAGGTGGGTTATCAGCAAACCAACAACTCCCTGACCGATCACGACAACCCTTTCGCCCAAACGAGGCGCAGCGTCCAGCAAAGCATTCACGGCGGTCTCGAGATTGGCAGCAAAGATGCCGATGCGCGGATCAAGTTCCCGCGGAAGCCCGATCAAGACCGTCGCGGGAACTGTATAGCACGTTTCGTGCGGGTTGAATGCGAAGACCAGGTCGCCCTCGGCCCGTTCGGTGACGCCGCTCCCGACGTCGATGACTCGACCAACACTTGCGTAGCCGTACTTGACCGGAAAGCTGAAGCTGCCTTGAAGCGTAGGAAGAGTTGAATCGAGCGAGAGTTCCGGCGGAACTTCCCCGCGATAGACCATCATCTCGCTGCCGTGGCTGATGCCGGAGAAGAGCGCCTCGATGCGGACTTCGCCTGGACCCGGTGGCCTCGCGCTTGAGGTACGCAGCTCCACGATTCCTGGCGATGTGAACCAGACCGAGACCGCCGGACACTCTTGATCGAATTCCGAAGACATTGCGACTCCTCCTGAGGAGATGGTTTTTGCTAGCCGACCTGGCACGACGTATGAAAGTAATTCACCAACGCCCGAAAATGATGAAAAAAGTACACTGTTTCTCGATCGTTTTCCTCAACGAGTTTTAGTCAACTCCCTGAAGTGGTTAGCTTAACTCGCTTTTTGAATCGCTGCACGGTGGTTGCACGCTATTTCAGCGGATGATCCGGTTCCAAATCAATCTAGTTGCTCTGAGTTCGCCCCCTGTGCGCTGCCGGGGTAACGCCGAATCGTGGGATCTCGGCTTAGCCCCGGCGTGTGCGGCAATACTCGAACCGAATCTCTATCCATTCTTTGATAGGCCGACCTGGCTTTATTCTCCAGTGAAGAGGACGGTCTCCAATTCAAACGAAATCAATTTCAGCCCAGTTGCGGGCTGCAGGAGGATACTATGAAAAAACTGTCGAAGCTCAGTCCCCTCGTGGTGTTATTCATAGCGTTAGCCGTACCGGTTGCCGCTCAGCAGAACTCCGGTTCAAGCCGCGGCACTACGCAGGTCGCGTCCGGTGCGAAGATGAAGGTAAAAGGCATGATCCTCAAGCGCGAGGCCCAGGGTTTTAGACTGCGCGACATGGCGGGATCCGAGTTGATCGTGCGCCTTGCCGGCAACGCCAAGATAGAAGAGAAGAAGGGCAACCCGTTCCGCGGCAGCAAGAAGTTTAGTGAGGCCCAGTTGGTCCGCGGTCTTTATGTCGAGGTCGAAGGACGCGGAGACTCCTCGGGCGCTCTGGTCGCCGACAAGATCAAGCTCTCCGATAACGATCTTAGAGTTGCTCTCGCGGTAGATTCGACGGTGGCGCCAGTTGAAAACCGGCTTGGCGAGGCTGAGGAACGCGTCGCCCGAACCGAGCAGAATGCCCAGCGGCTCTCGGGTCAGCTTGACGAGTTGACTCAGGTTGCCAATCTCGCGAAGGGCGGAGCGGCAGCGGCCCAGGAAACAGCAGAAGTCGCTGTCGACGGCGTCAACAGGACTAACGATCGCATCTCGTCTCTGGATGACTATGAAGTGCGAAAGAGCGAAAGCATTAGCTTCAAAGTCGGCAGCGCAGTGCTGTCACCCGAAGCCAAGTCCATACTCGACGCCATCGCGACTCAGGCAAAGACCGAGAAGGGATTCGTGATCGAGGTGCGCGGTTTCGCTTCAGCGGATGGCGCCGAAAACTCAAATCGTGTTCTTAGCCAGCGACGAGCCGAGGCGGTCTTGCACTACCTTGCGGAAAATCACAACATTCCGCTGCGCAGGATAGTACTGCCGTTCGGATATGGCGAGGCCATGCCGGTCGCCGATAATTCCACTCGCGACGGGCGCAAACAGAATCGGCGCGTCGAGATTTCGATTCTGGTCAGCAAGGGTTTGACGAACCCGGTGAACGTCAATCGCTCTGTGAGCACGACCCGCGAGCGGTAGCACCCACGATGCGTAGAGAGAAGAGGCGTGACCCTGAATGCGGAGCGGCCTTCGAGTTCAGGTCACGCCTCAATGACGTTCGACAAGTCCAGTTTGTCGCCTCGGTCCGCTGCCCGCTGAGACCGCGACACACCGAAGTTTGCCGGACGCCTCGATTCGATTTTGAGTCTGACTGTCATCAGAGGAGTGGGACTTGCCTCTATCATTGTTATTCACAACTATGGCACTGTTGGCGAGCCTGGCTATGCCAATGCCAATGGCCGTGCTCATGTCCAGCGATCGGATGATCGCCGCCCAGTCGCCGCCTCAGACTAGCCCCGCGCAGAAACCGCCACAAGATCAGGACGAAGCCATTCGTTTGACGTCCCGACTGGTCGCCGTGCCGCTGTCGGCGTCGGACGCTACCGGGAAACCAGTCCGCGATCTCAGTGTTCAGGATTTTGTGATCGAGGAAGCCGGGCGACCGCAAACCCTCATCTCGTTGGGGGAACCGGGAAAGGTGCCTACCGAAATCGCCCTCCTTTTCGACATCTCAGGCAGCACTCACGGGCAGTTCACCTTCGAGCAACAAGCGGCAGTCCGCTTCATCAAACAAGTGCTCAAACCGGCCGATGCGGTGTCCGTGTTTTCGATTGGTACCAGGCCAAAGCTGATAAAAGCGCGCACCACAAGCGGTGAAGAGGCTACGAGCGGTCTGATGTCCATCGAGCCCCTGAAGGAACCTACGGCCTTCTTCGATACGGTGGTCGAGGCGGCGCTCTACCTCGGCAAGACCGCCGAAGCCGGCAGCAGGCGCGTGATTGTTGTTATCTCCGATGGTGAAGAAAACTATAGCGAGCGTTATAAGCTCGCCGATGCGCTCCGAGAATTGCAAAAGAATGATTGCCTCTTCTATTCGATCAACCCGAGCGGGTCTGCGTTGAGCCTGAATCAGGTGAGCGTGAGAGGCCAGAGCTTTATGGAATCAATGTCAGCGCAAACCGGCGGGAAGGCATTCGTTCCCGCAAAGATTACCGATCTCGAAGCGGTGTTCCATCAAATCGCAGAGGAGCTTCAGGCTCAATACTTGTTGGGGTACTACTCGACCGATGAGCGGGCGGATGGAGGATTCAGGCCGATCACCGTGCGCGCGCCAAAGCGCCCGGAGCTGCGCGTACGTGCTCGCCAGGGATACTACGCGCCGGGTTCTACCCCGAAGCCCTAAATGAGCGAGTCAACATTTCAGTCTGTGAGATGACGCTCAGATCACGAGCGCCCGCGTGTTCCGCCTGGCAGACTGCTTACCAATCTATCGCCACTACGGCACGAGGACACAAAGGAACACAAAGCCTGACTTGGTGTAGCTTCGTGTTTTTGTGTCTTAGTGGCGAGACCCTTTTTCAGCAGCCTGCATCCTGTGTTTCGACGAACGCCTTAACTCAATCTGACTTTACAATCGCCCTCGAATAGCGTTAAGTTCGCATCCCGCGTTGAGACAGCTTCACTCAATGACGCCGAAGCAAAAAGGACCAGACAATGAGACGAATATTGATCACCGCAGTCATCGCCCTGACGTTCCTTGCGAGCGTTGCCGTTGGACAAAAGCCGGCTCCGTCCTCGGCCTATTATCCACCGGCCGGGGATAACTGGGAGCGCCGGACCGCCGCTGAAGCCGGGTTTGACGCCGCGCTGCTCGATGAGGCAGTCGCGTTCGCGAAGACCCAGGAGACAAAGCAGCCTCGCGACTTCTCGACTCAGATCCAGACCTTCGGCGCATTGCTCGGGCCGCTGCCCAAGGAGCGCGGCGAAACCAATGGAATCATTCTTCGCAACGGCTACATTGTCGCCGAGTGGGGCGACACCCGGCGGATCGATCCCACCTACAGCGCCGCCAAGAGCTTTCTGTCCACGGTGCTCGGGCTGACGATCGATCGCGGGATGATCAAGAGCGTCGACGATCCGGTTCGCGCTTACATAAAAGACGGCGGCTACGACTCGCTCCATAACTCGAAGATCACCTGGCGGCATCACGCGAACCAGACGAGTGAATGGGAGGGCACGATGTTTGGCAAGTCACACGACTTCATCGGCGTCGAGCAGTTTGGCAGGGGACGCCGCGAGCCTCGCGAGTTGAAAGGGCCCGGCGAGTTCTATGAATACAACGACGTGCGCATCAATCGCTTCTCGCTCTCGCTGCTCACGCTCTGGAAGCGGCCGCTGCCTGAAGTGATCAAACAATACGTGATGGATCCGATTGGGGCTTCAACCACCTGGCAGTATCACGGCTACAACAACTCCGACGTGATGATCGACGGCAAGAAGATGACCTCGGTGAGCGGCGGCACGCGTTGGGGCGGCGGCCTGTGGATCAGCACTCGCGATGAAGCTCGCTTCGGCTACCTGTTCCTGCGGCGCGGCAAATGGGGCGAGAAACAGATCGTTTCTGAGAAGTGGGTTCGGATGGCGATAACGCCGGGACCCCTCGGGCCGGACTATGGATTCTTGTGGTGGCTGAACACACAAAAGAGACAGTGGCCGTCAGCGCCCGCTTCGAGCTTTGCGGCGATCGGCAACGGTACGAATACAATTTGGATCGACCCCGAGCACGATCTGGTTGTGGTCTGGCGCTGGCACCAGGCAAACGGCAACGAGCTCTTCAGACGCATCCTCGCCGCAATCAAGTAGGACCAAAACTAGACAGACGCGTTCGTAGTTCGGCCTTTAGGCGGAAAGTTCGTCGTTCAGAGTTCAAGCTTCAGCTTGCTTCCAGGGCTTTACCCGATCGAATCACGCAAGCTGAAGCTTGAACTCTGAACGACAAACTTCCCCCTGAGGACCGGACTAGTAACTTCACTTAAGGAGAGACAACAATGCGTGTACTGCTAACCGTCGCCCTTCCGCTTGAACCATTCAACACCGCCGTGAGGAATGGAACCGCCGGCGAAACGCTCAATCGAATCCTCGAGGACTCGAAGGCGGAGTCGGTCTATTTCACCGAACTGGACGGCAACCGAACCGCTATTCTGGTGATCGACCTTGAGCGCGCATCCCAGATCCCGGCGTTCGCGGAGCCGTGGTTTTTAAGCTTCAACGGCAACTGCCAGTTTCGAATCGTGATGTCGCCGGAGGACCTCGCGCAGGCGGGGCTTGAAGAACTTGGGAAGAAATGGGCCTAGGCGGGCCTGCTACTTGAGCGCTAGAGCTCGAATCATCGTCGTGTGTGTCCGTCGCTGCCGACGATCTTCAAGCGCCCGGACTAGCGCAGTTTTGTCGACGCGGCCCGGCAGCCGGTAGTGATATGCCTGCGCTCAGAGACCTTGTACCGATGCAATGCTGATCAATATAGGCATTGAGACGTGATTCGGGTGTTTGTTTAGCTATCGGTGGCTTCTGGTTGCGAATCGCCCGGAAGCTTGCTGTAGACCGAGATCGCATAAACCATCTCCTCATCCAAATAGAGGTTGAGTATCCTGGCGGCCCTATGCCATTCCTCAGCGTCAAGACCGCGCGATTCGTCGGATGAGATCACCAGCAGATGATCGAGCAAGGTTATCCGCAATAGCGACAGCTCGCGTATCAGATCGCGCCCCGTGTAACCTTGATGAAAGCGAGTGTAAACGTTCGCCCGGGCCTCATGACTGTTTCGCACGTCGGGCGTTTCGTCCTTTCGTATCAGTCTGCAAATCTCCTCGATGATTGCCGGGACGTGGTCTATCAGTTCCGGCTTGGATAAATTGTCGTCGGATTCAATGCTCGGGTCATCGCGTATGGCGTGGATCCAAGTCTCTATTAGCTGATCAATATGTGCTTCAATCTTTTCCGCTGTTGATTGACTCATAAAGTCTCAGCTCACTCTCGCGCACATCGCTAGCGTGCCGGCGTCCAGGCAAGCTTCAAACTCCATTCCTTGAGTCTCCTTGACGAAATAAAGGAAGCCAAAGATGTTTGCGATTCCTTCATCGTCAAAGCCTAGCTGCCTTAGCAACACGTCGTCGGCTCGAAATGTGTACGGGTATGGCAGTGTCTTGTAGGTGTATTGTTCGGCGTCAAACATCACCTGGATCATGTTATACAAATCCTTTAGAACCATGAATGACGTAATAAGGCAATTATAGTGGCGCTTACTGGCGCGCGTAAGGAGGAGGATGTAGTCTTCATTGTAATCATTCACAAACCGATCGAATTCTTTTTGAGAAACCATTGGCTATCCTTTGAGGTGTTCGTCCTGCTAAAGATTTGCCGTCAAACGTCCAGGTAATTGCATGATAGGTGCACCCTGATTGTTTTAACAAGCGGGTTGCCTGTTGACTGCTGCCGGTCTCTACTGCGGCGGCCAGACAAAACAAGCGGCAAAACAACCCGGCTCTTTCGGCCGCATTGCCGATCCGGTGAGAGCACAAAGCATTCGACAACTGAACCGCTTGCCGTTGGGTGCTCATTGTTACGACGCTTAATGCGATATATCTCTCCGCGAGAATAGAACGTACGCCATACTTCGTGTGCGACACCGATGCTGTAGAAGCGATAAGCGTCGTCCTTCAGGTCCTTGAACGCAGGCATGCTCGACAGAAGAGTTAGCGCTTCGCTCCAAAGACCCGACTCCAACAGCTTGCTGGCCTCCTTCAGCTTTCCCGAAGGCAGCGCGACGATCTCCGAGTAAACACGCGGGGAGAGCTGCGCCAGTATGAGACCAGCCGCGGTGTCCGCGAGTTTCAGGTAGACGAAATTCAAATCATCAAGCGAAGGAACGCTTGGACCGCCGCCAACTTCTCGCGCATCCGTGTAGACCGCGTCGAACCTGTCCGAGTAGAGAAGGATTCCGGTCGCGACGTCTGTGACTTCGCATTTGACACTCATTCGTGCCTCAAAAACGAGCGCCCGATATGGCACGTCGACGTATGTGTATTGGGGTTCGATGCGGGTGGCGCCGGTCTCGGGATCGGTCACGGTTGTTTGCCCGGTCTGCTGGTACTCCTGCCTTGTTCTGGTTTCAACCCCCGGCGACACGCTGAGATCAGTGATGGTGCAGGCGATCGAAGTATCCGCCGCGGTTTGCGCTGCCCTGAGTCTGGGATCGTTCCTCAACAGCGTTTGTTCGATGCTCTGTTGTAGAAACTCTGGCACTCGAGGAGTGACGGGCTTCGATGAGGTGACCAGTGTCTTAAACGCCGGTCCCGGCAGATATACACCGGGCGAAGTTCGAACTTCGATCACCGTCTTCCTGCCCGATGAACGTCGCGCACTTGCATCTAGAGGATTCGGCCCTCCAAGCTCGTAAGCGCAGACGAGCGGCGCACCATACGCCGCAACAACCAGGCAGCCGCTGAGTGTCAAAACGCAGGCTGACTTGGGCCAGGCAGCAATACGAGTAGCGAAGCCGAAACGGAAGCGAGTGTGCGCTATTGGACGCGCAGTGAGGCGCTGGACTCTGATAAGGCGCGGCATATGGACCTCCGAAGCGTTGAGGCCCCATCTGCGCTCAAGATCCTCTACCTCAGATACTCGATAAGCGCGCTGACGGTTACCGCCGAATTCGATCGCACGAAATGGTGCTTTGCCGAACCGGCTTTCCGCCTTCTGATCTCGGGCCACTCTTGTTCTTCTAAAGCACGTCGCTACGATTCGCTGCAGCCGAGCTTCACTTGGCGTTTGATTGATGTTTCGCGATCAACTCGCGAATAGCTGGCAGTAATTCTCTGGGAACTTCTATGACTGTCTTCGTGGGATCACTGAATACGGCCTCGTCTTCGGCGAGCGCTTCTCCTTCAGTCTGGCGCTCGTAGTGCGAGATCACG
Source organism: Acidobacteriota bacterium (assembly GCA_038040445.1). Lineage (NCBI taxonomy): Bacteria > Pseudomonadati > Acidobacteriota > Blastocatellia > Candidatus Onstottus > Candidatus Onstottus frigus. The sequence continues at coordinate 47,221 of JBBPIG010000018.1, forward strand.
CTACGGACCTTCTCGTCGGTCCAGCCCTTGGGAAATCGATTGTTCTTCAATGGTCGCTTCCTCTTCCTGCGTCGTTTATACGCCTGCAATGGCCTTCCGTTCAACTCTTGCTCTGCTCTGCGCTTGACAATATCAACCCGAGCGATGTAAGAATTTCTTACGTGAGGTAAGAGAAGGAGGTCCCAACATGCTTTTAAGCCGAGATGAAGTCCGAACGCTCGTGATCTCAAGCATTCGTGAAGTTGCCGAGAACAAGAATGACGATCCAATCGTGGACGAGACTGATCCGATTCATGACCTTGGCCTCGATAGTAACGATGGAGTTGACTTCGCATGCGCGATCAGCGAGAAATTGAACTACGACGTCCCTGATAACATCAACCCGTTGGTTAGCGATAAACCAACCCGCCCGCGAAAGGTCGGCGAAATTGTCGACCTTATGTGCAACTTGCTGCAAGAGAGTGAACGACACGCTAGGGGAGATCGAAAGTAGAATGTCTGATATCGATCCGATTCGCACATCAATAGCCGCAAGGCTCCGAGCTGCGAGGGAACAGGCTGGCCTTTCGCAAGGCCAAGTCGCGAAATTGCTCGACCTCCACCGCCCCTCAATCTCAGAAATTGAAGCCGGTCGCCGGCGGGTTTCTGCTGAGGAGCTCTCTCGCTTGGCAGGCATCTATAACGTCAGCATCTCCTGGCTCACGGAAGAGAAATCGGAAGTCGCGGATCCCGCCGTCGAACTGGCAGCTCGCGAGTTGGCAAAGCTGAAGGGCGAGGATCTGGACCGCGTGCTTCGTTTTCTTCGTACGTTGCGGAAATCTGGAGGCAGTGAGAAATGATCGATCGGGAGCGGGTTGCAAGGAAGGCTCTTCGCAACGCGCTCGCGATGCGGCGACGGGTGTCCGCATCAAGATCTCAACCAATCTGTGTCTATGATCTTGCAGAACAGTTGGGGGTCGAGGTTATATTCCGTCCTGAGACTAGCCTAGGTGGAATGTATGTGAAAACGTCAGAGACAATTCTGATTCCCGCGAATCGGCCTCCTGGACGTCAAGCTTTTACGTGCGCACACGAGCTTGCCCACTGGCTGTTTGGACACGGAAGTCGAATCGAAGAAACTGCTGTCCTAGAAGAAGAACACCACAACAATTCCGAAGAGCGGTTGGCGAATTTCTTCGCGAGTTATTTGCTTATGCCGCCGTGGGCAGTCAGGGAAGCATTCAGTCGGCGTAACTGGATACCTCAGGCAAGTAAGCCGCTGCAGGTATACACAGTTGCGGGGCAGCTCGGGGTTGGCTACGAGACATTAGTCCAGCATCTCTACCATTCCCTTCAGCTTTTATCTTTGACACAGATGGAACAACTGCTTCGATCTACTCCGAAGCGATTGCGTCAGTCGGTCCTTGGGCACGACAACGCTCGTCATCTCGTCATCGTGGACCGCGCTTGGACTAAGATAGCCGTCGATTTGCAAGTCGGAGATTTGACCATCCTTCCGGCGAATGTCACACTCGAAGGCAGCAGCGCAAGTACTGTTGGCGATCATCCCCTGGGTGCGCTCGTCGAGGCGCGGCTGCCAGGTATTACTCGTGTCCATGCTTGTGATGGCTCGTGGGCCACATTCGTTCGGGTATCTCGTAGAGACTTCATCGGCAGAAGCATCTACCGGCACTTGGAGGATCCCGATGTCGAGTACTCCCAATCTGATTAATGAAACAAACCTATCGCGGTCGTGGGCGCGGGCTTTACTTACGGTGTTAGACAACAGCCGAAGTGACTTGGCTCCTTTAACGGTCTCGATTGCGGACTTCGACGACGGTTTACCAGTCGAAGACGCGCGCATCCGCTCCGCTCTCGAAAAGTCCTTGGCACGGTCGGGAAAGTTCTCTTGTGACGTTTCCGCAATGGTGATATTCCCTTTCAAGGCATGGACACGAAGAGGGCGACCAGACATAACAACATTCTCTGAGTTCTATCTAAACAAGTATCTCCCGAGACTTCGGGCGCTCGATTGCCGCAACAGAAGAGGAACCTACTTTGAGCGCATGATTTCCTTCCAAGGTGTAAGAGGCAAGAACGGAAAACTCTTGAGCGAGCCGAAGAACCAACTTCAACACATAATTGGTTTGTGGCCTAAGGATGGGTCTCGGCCGAGGCCCCGTCAGTCAGCACTTCAGGTCGCTTGCTTTGATCCGGTCAGGGACCACAATGGATCGTCTCTCAGCGGCTTTCCATGTCTTCAACAAGTGAGCTTCACGTACGATAACTCTGGTGGACTTGCGGTGAACGCCTATTATCCTACCCAGTATATTTTTGACCGTGCTTACGGGAATTACCTCGGGCTGTGTCATCTGGGTTATTTCATGGCGTCACAGTTTGGCCTCGCCATGGTCAGACTGAACTGTTTCATTGGGCGCCCGGAGCGAGGCGATATTACAAAATCCGCTCTGGCGGAATTAAGAAGTATGATAAGTGATGTACTTGGTTCTCATTGAGAAACCACGAGGCAATAGAAGACTAGCCACGGAAAGGTTGTCGACGCATGTCATTCTGGAGCACTGAGAAGATACTCCAAAAGCGGGTCTTGACGGAACTGATCAAACCCTTCGACCTCAAGCGACTCAAGCACGGTGCCTATGAATTAGCTTTGGGCCACGAGGCACTGATAACCAGCGAACCCACTGGCTTGAAGCAAAAGCTTGAACCCGGAGAACAACTCTTAATTCCTCCTGGACAGTTCGGCATTCTCCTGACTGAGGAGATCGTATCTATCCCGGCCTACGCAATTGGTTTTATTTCAATCCGGTTCAGTATCAAGTGTCAGGGACTCGTGAATGTATCCGGCTTCCACGTTGATCCCGGTTTCACTGGACACCTGAAATTCGCCGTTTACAATGCTGGCAGCCAGAGTATTTTTCTCACACGCGGTGATCGTGTGTTCATGATATGGTTTAGCGATTTGAGTGAAGCTACAAGGGATCTTTATGATGGCGAGCATTCTAACCAAAACGAAATTACCTCTGGGGACGCGCGGCTCTTGCACGGGGAGGTCGCTTCTCCAGCAGCGCTCAAGAAACAAATTGAAGAACTACGTAGCACCATCGCTCAGCAGGTGGTTACGCTCGGGGACGAGCACAAGCGGCAGGTCTCTGCGCTTGAGGATAAGACCGAACAGCGGATTAGGGCACTGGACGACAAGATTGGAACCTGGAGGACCTTTACCATAACCTTCTTCTCTGCAATAACAGTTCTAATACTCGGGACGATACTTAGTCTGGTTCTTGGTCTATTTACGAAGCTCTTTCCTCCGTCCCCTGCACAGTCTAACCCGGCGATTCATGAACCGCAGCCGCAGGATTCTACAAAGGATTTGAATAGTGAGAACCCTTCTACCAATCGAGACCGCACTTCCACGGACACGGAAGACAAAGGTCGATCGGTCAAACCAATTCCTAGGAGATGATCAACAATGTGTGAACCGGGAAAACTGTTTGTCTTTGAAGGGCCCGACAACTCCGGTAAAACGACCCTATCGATAGCCTCTGCGGAATACTTTCGAAGCAAGGGGATAGAGTGCGACTATTTCGCTTTTCCAGGAAGAGAAATCGGCACTCTCGGAACCCTAGTTTACGGATTGCACCACGACCCCCAATCTAGGGGCGTTCAAGCGATAACCCCGACGAGTCTTCAGCTGCTACACATCGCGGCTCATGTTGATGCCATCGAATCCAAAATCCTGCCGGCACTTAAGATCGGCCGGAACGTTGTGCTCGATCGATTCTGGTGGTCGACGCTAGTGTACGGAAGAGTCGCGGGAGCGAACCGAGCCGCGCTTGGGAGGATGGTCGACTTGGAGCAAGCTTGCTGGGCGAATCATTCTCCAGAAGGAGTCTTCTTGATACAACGTTCGAACCCTATTACCGCTCCCGCAACAGATGACTGGAAGGCAGTTTCTCAGGAGTACGCTGAGGTTGCCGCGCAAGAGGCTAATCGCTACCCGGTTTGGTACGTCGAAAACAACGGTGGTTTTGCGGACGCACTGTCACAAGTTGTTAAGCATATCTACCTCGATAGGGAGTTAAGTGAAGCCGATGGCTCGACGACAGCGGACAGATACTATCATCCAGCTTCAACTGAGGCTTAAGCAGACTGTCAAACGGACCCCCGTCATATTCACGCGGCTTGCACCTGCCAAGGTGACGGTAGTATATGACACTTACTGGCGGTTCGCGGCGGAACGCCAACGAATCTTCTTCCAGCGAGTGAATGGCGAAGCGCCCCCTTGGACTGACGATCCGACGCTACGACAGTATAAGTTCACAAACGCCTATCGAGCATCTGATCGAGTGAGCCAATACCTAATTAGACGCGTGATCTATGAGGGTGATCAATCGCTAGAGGAAATCGTCTTCAGAACGCTGCTATTTAAGTTTTTTAACAAAGTTGGGACTTGGGAACTGCTCGAGCGCGCATTCGGAACTGTATGGTCTACTGACTATTCCGTCAAACACTACGGCTCAGTATTAGAGAGGGCTCTGAGCACAGGAATTCCGATATACTCCGCCGCGTATATCATGCCATCGGGCGGGAGATCTCTCATCCGTGAGAGAAAACACTGCATGCACCTCAAGCTCCTAGAACGAATGATGCGGGACAAACTACCAGATCGTTTGGCTGATGCTCACTCAATGAAGGAGGCTTTTGAATTGCTACGCTCATATCCCACAATTGGTGATTTTCTCGCATATCAGTACGTGACGGATCTCAACTACAGCACGATACTGAACTACAGTGAAATGGAGTTTGTGGTTCCAGGACCCGGCGCTCGCGACGGAATCCGCAAATGCTTTGAGGATCTTGGTGGATTGAATGGAACCGAAATTATTAAGGTGATAGCGGACAGGCAGGAATCGGAGTTTGAACGATTAGAGCTACCATTTCAAACTCTTTGGGGTCGGCGGCTGCAATTGATTGACTGCCAGAATCTCTTTTGTGAGGTGGACAAGTACTCACGGATAGAACATCCTGAAATCTCAGGCGTTACCGGACGAACGAGGATCAAACAAAGATATCGAATCAGCTCCGCCCCTATTCCATATTGGTACCCGCCCAAGTGGGGCCTGAACGAGCGCATCAAAGAGGGTGGTCAGTATGTTTCGAGTATTTGAGGGCAGTACCGCTGATGAAGTTTGGGCAAAAGCTGCATCTGCGTTTCGGCGTGGTGACGGAACAGATCAGTCGAGCCGTGCGGGGGACACGCGTGAACTCCTGCACTCGGCCATGTCCATCTCCAATCCGATTCAAAGATGGGTGATTTCTCGAGTTCCAGCGATCAATCCAGCTTTTGCAATTGCGGAAACAATTTGGATCATGACCGGCCGGAACGATTCGGCATTCCTGAACTACTTCAATAGACGCTTGCCAGAATACGCCGGACACGGCGACACATATCACGGCGCCTACGGTTATCGCCTTCGCCATCACTTTGGTATCGATCAAATCGAGCGAGCTTATCAAGCATTGAACTCGAAGCCTCACACTCGCCAGGTCACTCTCCAGATTTGGGATTCAAGGATTGATCTTCCCAGCCCTACCGGTCAGGAAGCCTCGCCCGACATACCCTGCAATGTTGCTTCAATCCTCAAGGTGCGTCGCGGCAGACTTGAATGGATGCAAATCCTTCGGAGCAACGACCTATATCGTGGCCTCCCTTATAACATTGTCCAGTTCACAACCCTTCAAGAGATCTTGGCGGGATGGTTGGGCATTGGCGTAGGCGAATACAATCAGATAAGTAACAGCCTCCATGTTTATGCTCGAGATCTTCCCAGGATCGAGAAAGCTAGCTTGACCGGATCCCTCGCGGACGTACGCAACACAGACTCTCTGACGCTGCCCAAGGACGAGTCTGAAAAATCGTTCGCGCAGCTTAGCGAGAACGTCCAGACAATCATCGATCAACGTATTTCCGCCGAAGCCTTAATGCTAAACGTCCGGCGAGTAAGCCTAGGGCAGGCTTTCCGAAACATGCTATGCGTTCTCTCAGCCGAGGGATCCCGCCGCCGCGGCAGTGTAGATATTGCGCGGGAAATAATGGCCGAGTGTTCAAATCCCGTCTACAAGGTGCTATTTGATCGCTGGCTCGATCGGGTCTTAGGAAACTCCAAACCACTTTCGGAACAGAATGACAGGGTAATGGTGTGAATGAGAAGTTGGCCACTGACGTTGTGACGCTTCCAATCCGAATCAACTCCCCGTCACTTCAATCTTGATCACCGACTGTCGATGGCCTTCGATGTGGCGCGCTGGATGATTCGAATTGCAAGTCCAGATGCTGCCATCCTTGCCGAACTCAAGCTCTCGCGTGTAAGTCACCCGAGTCGGCATCGGAATCACCGTCAGCTTTTCAGTCTTCGGATCAAATCTCATCATCGTGTCGCTGCCCGCGCCGCATATCCAAATCTGGCCCGTGCGCCGATCGACGTTTATCGCATACGGAATGTCGTCTCCCTTGCCCGGGAGCGAATACTTCTTCCACGCATCTTTCTTTGGATCGTAGCTGCAGAAGTCGCCGCTGCCGTAGCCCGGTATCCATACGACTCCATCACCCGCCACCTCGAGACGGCGGGGACCATAGACCGGCGGCTTCCACTCGGTGATCTTGCCCGTCGCCGGGTCGATCACTCCTACTCGTTGGCCGTTCAGCTTCGTGTACCAAACCTTACCATCCGGCGCGATGTCGATGCCGTAAGGAGTGATCCCTCCAGTCTCGCCCATCGTCGGGACATTAGAAGCTTGCTCAGGTTTGAGCAGTTGATACTGCTTAATCGTCAGCGTCACCGGGTCGAGCCTGAAGATCGCGTTCATCGCGGCGTCGGTGTACCAACAGATGCCGCTCTGATCGAAGCGCAATGTGTGAGGATAACCGCCTCGCTTGCCGCCTTCGCCGCTCTCGATCAACAGAAACTCTTTCGTCTTGGTGTCGAAGCGGGCCATCTTGCCGCCGAGCGCTAACGTGATCCACATATCGCCGTTCGGGGCCTTCTCAATCGAATGCGGCCCTTGCAGAGGATAGTCGCCCGAGCCGTCCTTTACACCGCCCGGAATCGAGTAAGACTTTCGCTCGCCGGTTTTTGAATCGACCGTGCGAACCGCGTCGTGCACCATATCGACGAGGTAGATCAATCCGTCATCGCCGATTTCGAGGTCGTGCATCAACGCGTTGTTCTCGTGCCCGACGGGCCACTCGGTGATGACGACGTTGAGCGCGTCGCCCGAGGGAGCGGGCGGCGGCGTGTAAGCGGGCCAGTTGGCTTCCGCGCCTTGCTTGTAGGTCTCGTACAACATTCCGGGTAGAGCCTGCTGAGTCTGCTTATGAAGGGTGCGGAAGCTTCCGAACCCGGTGCGGCTGCCCATCACATCGCGGACCATGACTTCCCAGTCTGCTTTTTCTCGAGGAGCGCGAAAGCCTTCGGTGCCGACCTGATGGCAGTAAGCGCAAGCCATTCTGAAATTCAATCGCGCTTCGTCATTCGGCCATTTGATCAGGCGAATGCGGTCTACGCTTGTCTCCTGCATCTTCGGATTGGCGGCCGGTTTCAGATGAAATGCGACGGGTGCGTTGCTGCCTGACTTGTAAGCGACGTTCGTGAATTCATCCTCGAAGCCGGGCAGGCGGGCTCGCAGCTTGTAGTCGCGGTTCATGAGCCCCGGCAGCTTGAAGCGCCCGCCTGGCTTTGTGAAGACGGTGATCGTCTTGTCTTCGACCGCATCGAAGGCGGTGATCATCACGCCGGAGAGCGGCTTCTTCTGCGCGTCGCTGGCGAAGCCGGCGATCGAATAGGAGCTCGCTCCGCTGCCGGTTGTCGCGGGTATAGCGAGACTCAGAAAGAACAAACTGAAGCCAAGCAGTATAGACTTTTTGAGCGGCATGGTGGGTTGCTCCTTTGGTACGACTCCGCTGGAACGCGGCAGCGTCACTTCCTTTTTCGGACTTCGGCTACAACTGCCTTAGCTTCCTGGCCGCCTGCCGCTGACAAGCTCGCATCTTCAGAACCGTCTTCTTTAGCCGTCGCCGATGAGACCAACTGCGGCGAGGGGTTTCCCGTCGGGAACAATCTGAAGTCGAGCCGCGATTCCACTCTCTCCTTCAGTCCGCCAATTCCGGTCGCTCGACCAAGCAAGCCGCCAGCCTTGCCGGAGGTCTTCAACAGCGTGATGTCGGTGTAGAGAATGTAATCACACGCTTTCCGCTTGGCCTCGGCTTCGATGTCAGCCGGGGTGCGCGAGTCAAGAGGTACCGCGTCGATATCTGACTCGATTATGTCGCCGATAAGCCTGCTCCGCAGCATATCCACCGAAGGCGAGCGGTCAGTCTTGTTGCCGACCCAAACCACTCCCACTCGAACCGTGCCGGGCCGCTTGGCACCCGCGGTCATAGCGGTTTCGGAATCCGGTTGGGCAGTCGGCCGGCCGCTGGTGATCGATTCGACCGAGGGCATTCCCATCAGAGCCTGATAATCCTTCGCTTCGGTGTAGCCGGCCGGCACTTCGAACAACGACGCCTCCAGCGGCGTGGTCGTTAGTTCCACGACTTCCGTGGCAGAAGTGGATGTCTGTCCTCCATCGAGGTAGATAGTCGTGGTCACAAGAACCGGATATCCCAATTTGCCCGTGCCGGACCTCTTGAAACGGACCTCATCCTTACAATCGGGCCTGGCGCCTTGTGGCGCCGAGGCAACCGGAGCCCCGTCCATGTCACAGTTGAAGCTGAAGTCGAGATCGATGTACCAGCCATCTGTTTCCATTCGAAACCGGGAAGGATTGCAGGCGTCCGGGCTGGACTCGACGGTCATCGAAGTCTTGATGTGACGCGCCGTGAACCCGAACAACTTCTTGCGCTCGCCCGTGTCGTTGATAGCCGAGATGTAAGTGACCACTCCGCCGCGCCGCGTCGTAGTTGGCTGGCTCGGGGCCGCAGATTGTTCTTCACCGGTTGTAGCAGTGGGCGACGCGGTGGCCATCGGCGTTACCATGTAGGTCCGGGCCTTGTCGTTGATTTGAACGGTCCGCTTCAGATCACACTGAATTAAGGTGACCATCTCGAAGCCTGCGCCGAAGCTTTGGCTGGAGCGTTGGCGTGCGCCCTTGATGTAGATCGTGCCTTCGCTGCTATTTCCCGGCGAAGTGTTTTTTGTTTTCATTTTGATGTCGGCCGAGGCGGAACTGACCACCACGAGCGACAGGATTAGTGCAAATATCTGCGTTGCCCATTTCCTTTGCATGAAAAACACCCTCCTTGTTCGAATGATGAAATCAGGGTTGCCGCTCGACATGTAACGGCGAATCCGATAGCAGCTTCTCATTAACACCCAACTTTTCAGTTGGGTGTCGGTGAATCACCGGTCGGTCGCAACTGTTTTAACGGTTTTGCCGCCTCGTGGACGTGGCGAAACTGTTGAAACAGTTCGGAGATCCGCGCTCCACAAATCACCCCTAATGAGAGGACAACTAATCATAGCAACCTCAGCGAGACTCTGCCGGCTCGCGAGACTCTGCCTTCTGCCTTCTGCCTTCTGCCTTCTGCCTTCTGCCTTCTGCCCTTCTGAGTCATTGAGGACGGCGCCCGAACTGACCACCACCGCGGCCCGCGCCGAAGCCGTTGTTCGCCGAATCTATCGCAGGCACGCCAAGCACCCCTCGCACCATCGTGAGCCTCACAAGGATCCTCGGTTCGGCGAGTTGAAATCTTTCGGTCAGCAACTGCGCTCTCTCGAAATCGATCCTGGCAAGCGACGCCAGCTCCGCGCCGTACCGCATCACAATGCTTGTCAGCGAACCGCCGCCCTTGAGCGGCAATTCGCCCTCCTTGAAGATGTTCACTTCAAACCCGCTGAGTATCGCCGCGGCCGAAAGAAGCTCGTTGATCTGGTTGATGCCCGGCTCCAACGTTTCGAAACTGCGCGCGGGGTCCAGCGCCGCATAAGCGTGAGCCACGTTCACCTGCGCTTCAAACTGACCGTAGTTGGTTGCGCGGCGCGTGACCAGGCCTCGCGCCTCATCGAGAAGCTGAAGCGCAAGCTTCGGGTTGTCAGCTTGCAGGTTGCCGGCGAACTGGAGAAGCAGCGACAACCGTTCCTCATCCGACTGAGCCCGGTTGAGCGTTTGACGTATCTCATCCATCTTGTTCGGCGCGGATCGCACCGCCTGCTTGAGCTCGACTGTGTGCAGCATGTTGGTGCGCGCCGTTCCCTCAAGATGCTGGTTAGCTATGTCACGAGCGCGTTCGGGATTGCCTTCGTCGAGAGCCTTGATCGCGGCCTGCTGATACATCCGATTCTGCATTCCCTGAGGCGCAGAAGGAGCGGCAGCCATCAAGCTCTCCGATGTTCCTTGTTGCATGAGGTTGGCCATCTGACCGAAGGCGCCGCGCGGGTCATTGTCCATGCCCATTTGAGTCAGCTTCTGGCGCAGGGCCAGACTGCGTTCGGGGAGATACTTGTCGATTTGCGGCTGCAAGCTCTGCAAGCCCATCAGCAACATTCGCGCGTTAGCTTGCAGAATCTCCGCTTCACTCTGCGGCGCGGCGGCTGCGCCCGCGCCCGGATTGTTAGGCCGGCCGCGAAAGCCTCCCGGCCCGCCGCGCGCCTGAGTGTTTTGCGCTTGCGGCGTCGCCCGAAACGCCGCCGTGATCGTCGCGGCCATCACGTCGCGAAAGGCCGATTCAGCCAGGAGCTGATCAGAACTCCCGACAGCCGGTTGCGAGCCGTCACCCGGTTTCTTTTCCGCGCGCGGCCCGGGGCGCAACAGATTCAGCGAGAGCCGCGCGGCATCCTGCTTGGCGAGAAGCTCCTCGGGCTGCAGTTTCTTAACCAACTGGTCTGAGAGTTTCGTCGCCGCTTCGGCGTCTTTTGATTGAAGCTGCGAAAGCACCTTCGAAAGTGACGATGGGTATTCCCCCTTATCAAGCCAGCCTTGTGCGTTCTTAAGCGCCGTCTTCGGATCGTTGGCCGCAATCGCCGCGACGAGGCTTTGCTCGAGGCCCGTTTGTGGGTCCTGCCGCCTCCCGCCCGGACCCGTAGTGGCCGGCGGCGCCGGCATGGTTTGTAGCAACTGATACGCAAACTCCCCGTTGTGCCGGGCCACCGTCATCACCAGTTCCTGTCGCAGCTCGAGCGCAATGCGATTAGCGTTAGCGGACCGCCGGGCATTCCGATCATTTGCCGGATCATTGGCGGGATCATTTCGCCGCATCATATCGGCGATGCCGGCGCCGGCTTCGCCAAACAGCGCGCGCGCACGCGCTTCATCACGATCCCACAGCAAGTCTCCGGCAGAAATCTGGATGTAGATGCGATTCTCTGGAAGCTTGAGCACCCCGGCCTCGCCAACGATTTGTTCCAGTAGCAGAACGGCTTTCTTTTCCGGCGTGAGCTTCTCTTTGTCGGTTTGCTCGGCGGTTTGTTGACTGGAAGCGTCCCGGGCGAAAGAGGCGGGGACAGATGGGAGCAGGATTATCAATGCGATCAAAAGAGCAGCGACATTCTTTGGGTTCATCAGGTTCTCCAGAAAAGGCTGGCAAGGCGGCCGCGAGGCACATTCATAGTAGCTCATGCGCGAACCCCGTATCCAGTTGGTTGCGAATTGAAGAAGCAGTGACCGTTCCTTGCGTCCTTTGCGAGTCTTTGCGAGCTTTGCGCGAAACGTGTTGATCAGTGTTGATCAATGTTCACGCAAAGCCCGCAAAGACTCGCAAAGACACAAAGAGGACTCAAGGTCGAAAACCACGCGCCTTTGGCCCGAGTTGCGAAGGCAACAACTCATAGGCAGTAGCTACCCACTCACAGAGCAGCCGTCGAGTGTCGCGGGGATCGATGATCTCCTCGACGCCGAAAGCTTCAGCAGTGCGAAACGGCGAGCGTAATTCATTCAGCCCTTCTTCAATTTCCTGGCGGCGGGCCGCGGGATCGGGAGCCGCCTCGATCTCGCGCCGATAAGCCGCCTGCACGCCGCCTTCGATCGGCAACGATCCCCAATCTCCTGAAGGCCACGCGTACCGAAGGTTAAGCCCTTGGGCGTTGCCGTGAGCGGCGCCCGCGACTCCGAACACTCTTCTCAAGATAATCGACACCCACGGCACGGTAGCCTGATACACCGCAGCCATCGCTCGCGCGCCGTACCTCGCGGTGCCCGCGCGCTCGGCCGCGGTGCCGATCAGGAACCCCGGCTGATCGACAAAGTTCACCACCGGCAGATGAAACGTATCGCACACATCGACAAACCGCGTCATCTTTTCGCTGCCCGGCGCGTCGAGCCCGCCGCCGCCTTGTTGAGGATCGCTTGCGAGCACGCCGACCGGATACCCGTCGAGCCGCGCGAGGCAAGTCACCAGCGGGCGTCCGTAGTAGCGGGCAATCTCAAAAATCGATTCCCGATCGAACACCAGGCCGAGCAACCGCCGCACGTCGAAGCCGAGCCTTCGATTTCGCGGGATGATCGAGATCAGCTCTTCTTCACGGCGATCCGGATCGTCACGTTCGGCGGATCGCGGCGGAACTTGCCAGACGTTGGAAGGGAGATAGGAAAGAAACCGGCGGATTGCGGCGAACGCTTCGTCTTCGCTATCGACCTCGTTGTCTACCGCGCCGCTGCCGTGAGCATGAATGTGTGACCCACCGAGTTGTTCCTTGGTCACCTTCTCGCTTACGCCGCGCTCGACAACCGGCGGTCCCGCTACGAAGAGCTGGCTTGTGCCTTTGACCATCAACGAAAAGTGCGAGGTAACAACTCGCACGGCGCCGAGCCCGGCAACTGATCCCATGCAAGCTCCGATGACCGGCACTTCAGACATCAACGCCACTACTATGTCCCACGCGGGATTCGCCGGCACATAGGTGCGCTGCATGGTCTCGAGCGTCTTGACGCTGCCGCCCCCGCCCGTGCCGTCTACCAATCTGATGATGGGCAGCCTCAACTCACGCGCTAGTCTTTCCGCGTAGCCGGCTTTGTCGCCCACTCGCGCATCAGCCGCGCCGCCGCGCACGGTGAAGTCGTCGCCCGCAACTACGACTCGCCGTCCATCAATGCGCCCGGTGCCCATCACGAAGTTCGACGGGATGAATGAAACCATCTGCCCGTCTTCGTAGGCGGCCTGGCCCGCCAGCGCGCCGATCTCGTGAAACGATCCGGGATCGAGCAATCGGTCGATTCGCTCGCGGGCGGTGAGCTTGCCGCTGGTGTGCTGGCGCTCGACGTTCGCGGGGCCGCCCATCTGCATTGCGAGTTCGACGCGGCGTTTTATCTCGTCAACTTCGGGTTCCCAGGTCAAGAGTGCGCCTCCAAGGTTGTGAGTTCGTGGATGGTCGAGTCACAGTTCACGCTCTGGCACCGTACCATTCTTCTCACGGCTGTTTCAAACCTGAGATCGTTCTGCGTCTTGGTCCGGGTGTGATGAATCGCGGAACGCGAACGTCAGCCTGCCAATCCCGGAGGGATGACCTGTTCTATAGAAGGGCCTTGCGCGAAGGTTCTGTAACTCCGGAGGAGTTACCTGTGCTTCGGCAAGCAGCGTTTCTGCGGGAACGAGGTCACTCCTACGGAGTTACAGAACCCTGGCGCACGACCCTTTCATAGAACATGTCATCCTACGGGATTTGCAGGCGGAAGTCCTGATCTGCGATCCATCAAGCTGAGTGTGACTGAGACTAGCCTTCACCTGTTTTCATCTCGAGGGTGACGCGAACGCTATGTTGCTTGCCGTCATCTACAAGCTCGATCTCAGACGTTGCGAGAAGCTCTCCGTCAATCTCTATCTTTGCATCTCCGCGGCAGAGGCCGTGCGGGTTCTCGATAGCCAGGAGGTAGGTCGTCGACCCGCGCTTGTAAACTATCTCGTACTCTCTCCAGCCTCGCGGAATGCACGGATCGATTTGCAGCCGATCGCCGCGCAGCTTGAACCCCAGGATCGATTCAAGTCCCGCTCGATACATCCAGCTTGCCGAACCTGTGTACCACGTCCAGCCGCCTCGTCCCGTGTGAGGCCACACCGCGTAGACGTCGGCTGCCGCAACATAGGGTTCGACTCTGTACTTGTGCAACCCGGCTCGGGTCGAAGCGTGATTGATTGGATTCAACAAAGTGAACAGTTCGCCTGCGCGGTCGCCGTCTCCCTGCATGGCATAAGCTATCAGCGTCCACAATGCTCCGTGGGTATACTGGCCGCCGTTCTCGCGCACACCCGGTACGTATCCTTTTATGTATCCCGGATCAAGAGCGCTCTTATCGAACGGCGGAGTGAACAGAATAACAAGCCCGTCGCCGCGCCTAATCAGATACTCTTCCACGGCGGCCATCGCCCGAACGGCGCGGTGGTGATCGGCTGCGCCCGAGATCACTCCCCACGATTGCGCTATCGAATCGATGCGGCACTCTCCGTTCTGCGCAGAGCCGAGAGGCGTCCCGTCATCAAAGTAAGCGCGGCGATACCAGCCGCCGTCCCAACCATTCTCGTCCAGCGCCTGCTTTAGTTTCTCCCCGCGCGAACGATATCTATTGCCTCGTCGCTTCTCCTTGCGCGCATCGCAAAAGGGTGAGAACTCCGAGAGGACATTGTGAAGAAACCAACCGAGCCAGATGCTCTCGCCTTTGCCCTCAATGCCGACGCGGTTCATTCCGTCATTCCAGTCGCCCGAACCTATCAGCGGTAAACCGTGCTCTCCGACTGCCAGGCTCCGATCAAGCGCCCGGGCACAGTGCTCATAGAGGCTCGCCGATTCTGCTGAGACCAACGGCTGTGTGTAGGATTCGTTCGCACCCTCTGCAAGCAGCGGCGCCTCAAGAAACGGCACTGACTCTCCCAGCACCGATTCGTCGCCTGTGACCTTCACATAGAAGCTTGTGACGAACGGAAGCCACAGGAGATCGTCGGAGCATCGCGTTCGCACGCCGCGCCCGGTCGGCGGGTGCCACCAGTGTTGCACGTCGCCTTCTTTGAACTGGCGCGCGGCCGCTCGCAGTATTTGCTCGCGGGCTATCTGTGGCTTCGCGTAGACGAGCGCGCACACGTCCTGCAACTGGTCGCGAAACCCGTAAGCGCCGCCCGATTGATAGAAGGCCGATCGCGCCCACACGCGGCACGAAAGGGTCTGGTAGAGCAGCCAGCGATTCAGCATTGTGTCCATTGCCGGGTCCGGCGTTTTTACTTCTACCGTCTCCAACAACTCATCCCAATGGGCTATGACTTGCTCGATCGCTTGCTTCGCCACGGCAACCTGCTTGTACTTAGCCGCCGTAGCGCGGGCTTCTTCAACGCTGTCGCCTTCGCCGATGATCATAACGACTTCGCGCTCTTCGTCCGGAAGCAACTCGACGACGGCTTGCATCGCCGCACAAGGATCAAGTCCCGCGCCGACTCGGCCGGAGAGCGTCACCCGGCCGAGAGCGGCAGGGCTCGCGGGCGAGCTGTTACGACCCAGAAACTCTTTGCGGTCACAGGTGATGCTGCGGTCTTTCTCGCTCATATCCACGAATGCTACGCGATGCGCGAACTCGTTGTTGAAGGGATTGCGCGCGAAGATTGCGCCGGTCACGTTATCCACTTCGGTGATGATGTAAGGGGCCATGCGGCTGCGCTCCACACCAAGCACCCATTCCGCATAGCTGGTGACCGAGATTCTCCTCTTTCTTTCTGTTTCATTTCGCAAACGCAGCAACGAGATCTTCACCGGAGCATCCATCGGAACGAAGGCCAGAAGCTCCTGATTGATGCCGTGACTCGCGTGCTCGAAGAGGGAGTAACCCTGCCCGTGTTTGATCAGGTACCGTTCCGATTCCCGAATCGGCAGCGGCGTCGGCGACCACGTTTCGCCGGTTTCCTCGTCTCGCAAATATATCGCTTCGCCGGGCGGGTCACTCACCGGATCGTTGGACCAGGGTGTCAATCGATTCTCGCGGCTGTTCACAGACCACGTATAACCGGAGCCTGTTTCTGAAATTTGAAAACCGAAGTCCTTCGAATTCGATATCACATTCAACCAGGGGGCCGGCGTCCACTGGCCCTCGGCTAAGACGGTGACGTACTCACGACCTCCCTGACTGAAACCGCCGAGACCGTTGAAGAAGGCGAGGTCAGGGTCTTGCAGAGTTTGCTCCGGATACTTCCGCGAAGCCGCGCGCGCGACGAACCTGGCGGGCAGATCATCCTCGTCAGGCCGCTGCACGAGTTGCTCTTCGAGCGGGCCGCGATCCGCAACGATTACCACGCGCGCAACTGCGTGCAGCAAGATCCGGTCAGCTTCAGGGATCAAGTCCGAGCGGCGCAGGAATACACCGCCGGGCTTGTCTATCAACGCTTGCGATCCACTCATGCGCACAAGCCGCTGCACTTCATCCTGCAAAGATTGAACGTAGCTGGCCGGATGATCATTCAACACCACCAGGTCAAAAACGAGACCCTTCAATCGCAGGTACTCGTGCCCGCGGAGGAGTTGGCGGACGATGCCCAGGTTGCTCTCTTCGCTGATCCGAACCAGAGCAATCGGCAAGTCGCCGCTTATACCATAAGCCCAGAGGGCCGATTGATCTCTGGTGTTGAGCTCAAGCACGTGCGAGCGCGGGCGCAGCGAGGGATCCGAATAAAGCAATCGACCTGCGAGCCTCTGAAATAGATGGGCCTCGTCGGCGTCCATCTGCAAGTGGCGCATCTCGACTTGAGCTTTCGTCCATGCCAATCCTGCCTCCCGCTCGAACGCGTAAGGGTTGTGATACTTGTCGGCAAGCCTTAACGCTTCGTCACGCGAGTGCGCAATACCTGTGGCAAATGTTATGCAAGCGGTTTCGCCCGTACCAAGCCGAACGCGATGTCTGAGTGAAAAGATGGGGTCGAGGACCGCGCCGACTGTGTTTGAAAGCGGGCGGCCCTCCATCACCGCGACCGGGTCGGCAGTCGTGTGCCCGCGTCCGATGAAACGCGCGCGATCAGTTTCATATTGCACCGCGCCGACGGTCTCACCGTCCACTACGACCACGTGCAGGCCCCAGACCTCTTCCTCATTTGGCGATCGCCTTCGGCGGGTTGCGAGGAGCCCGCTTTCGCTCGCGATGAATTCAGTCTCGACGGAGAGATTGCTGAAAGCCGGATGCGCTGCGTCCGCGGCGCCAGGCGCGAGCACCACTTCCATGTAGCTGGTCAATTCGATGTCGCGCGAGCGATTGGTGTTATTGGTAACGCGAACCCGGCGCAGTTCGGTGTTGTCTTCCGGCGAGACTATGATCTCTGTGCGGGTGACGATTCCGGCATCGCTGCGCCGGAACTCCGCTTTGTCTTCGGCCAACGCAACTTCGTAGGATTGCGGCTTGCCAGGTATTGGCAGATACCCGGCGGACCAGACGGCGCCGCTGCGGACATCACGCAGATAACAGAAGCTCCCCCAGTTATCGCGCGTGACGTCTTCCCGCCATCGGCTGATCGCGATCCCGCCGCAAGCCGAGTAACCGCAGCCTGCCGTTGTCACGACGACCGAATAGACTCCGTTCGAAAGTAGCTGAGTACGCGGGGTTGGCAGGTCCGCCGAAAGAAATCGCCGAGGATCGGGCGCGCTGAGGCCGCTACGAGTGCCGTCGGATCTCACTTCTTCCGCGCGCGGGCGCGCAAGCGCCACACCTCGCGGAATGCGCTCTTGCAACAGCAACTCTGTTGCTTGCACGAGCGGCTCGGAATGAAACCGCTGTTGCATTGCTTTGTCGTTCAGCACATTGTCGAGCGCAACCAGGATCATTCCCTGATGGTGAGTCATGAATGCTCTTATGAACGCGTTCTTCTGATCCGGTTGCAGGCGGTCCTTGGTGTAATCGATCGCTTCGTAAAAACCGTATCCGGTGAGAGCGCCCTCGCGAGCCAGCCGCCTCATGTTTTCCAGCGCAGCTCGCGGTTCAACCATCGCGGCAAGCACCGTTGAATAGGGCGAGATCACCAGGTCGTCACTCAGCCCGCGCTTGAGTCCAAGACCCGGGATACCAAACGGACCGTACTGGTAATTGAGCTGCAGATCGCGAGCGTTGTACGCCGATTCTGAAACCCCCCAGGGGACGCCGCGCTCGCTGCCGTATTCTATCTGGCGCGCAACTACGGCTCGATCCGTTTGATCGAGCAGAGTGTCAGGGTAAGCCCGCATCACCAATCGCGGCATCAAGTACTCGAACATGGTAGCCGTCCAGGATACGAGCGCCCGGCTCCCGTCAACTTGAGTAAACGCGCGCCCGAGATGAAACCAGTGCTCTTGCGGGACGTCTCCCTTCGCAATCGCGATAAAGCTCCCCAGCCGCGCTTCCGAGGCAAGCAAGTCGTAGTACGAGTTATCGCGACTGCCGTCGGTTACGTTGTATCCGATGACGAAGACTTTTCGGTCCTCATCAAACAGGAAGCGAAAGTCCATGGTATCGATCATTTCCTGGCTGCGCCGCGCCAGTTCGGCGTAGCGCGCGGTAAGCTCTGTCGCGGTTCGCGAGGATTGCTCGAGATGGCTCGTCAAAGCGCCCAATCCTCTGAGCGCCTTCGCGCGATTCGGGCTGGAACACTGCTCGACTATCTTTTGGAGTTCCGCAAACCTCGCGCGAGCTTCGTCGCAGATGGCTGGCAGCTCATAGAGGGTTGGCACGCGATCCAGCGAGCCGGCGATTCTCTTCCACTCGGCTGCTACCTCTTCGGAGCAACTTACGATGGTTGGTTCGATGGGAGCAGTCAAACCCCACGTCCACGGCGTAAGGATCGCCAGGTCCCGGCGATGCTCGCGCAGTTGATGCATCAGCGCGCGGGTCCAGGAGTTCAATTGTTCGAATTGTGCGCTCCCGTGCTCCTGCGCAAGGGCATTTGCAATGTCGTCAATCTCACCCATCCGTTTCGAAAGAGTCTGAAACAGACCAAGCCACCCGGAAAGCGTATCGGGTGGCTCATCGTGCAAGCTCGATACGCACAAGTCGATCTCTTCGCGCAGTTGTTCGAGCGTGACGGCGCCGGTGCTTTGCCGGACGGCGCCGATCCTGGCCGCCTCGTCGCGCATCAGCGAGATCGTGTCACGCAGGCCTTCAATCGCCCGCACATCGAACACAGTCTGGTCCGCAACTTCAATGCAGCACTGTTTGAGCGCGAGCAGATGCCCAGCGAGATTCCCGCTATCCACCGTCGAAACGTACTGAGGGGTGAGCGGCGTAAGCGTCTTCGTGTCGTACCAGTTCAAGAAGTGCCCATGAAAGTGGTCGAGCTTCTTAAGGGTCGCGAGAGTGAGCTCGAGGCGCTCAACCATCTCGAGCGTGCCGATATAGCCGAAATCGCGAGCAGCCGCGGTCGATAACAACAGAAGCCCGATGTCAGTCGGTGAAGTGCGATGCGCGACAGCCGGTCTGGGGTCTTCCTGATAATTGTCGGGTGGAAGCCAGTGATCCTCTTCCCCGACGAAGGCCTCAAAGAATTTCCACGTGCGTCGCGCAACCAGGCGCGCCATCGCCTTGTCATTCGCTTCGAGAGCTTCGTCTTTCTTCGGCAAGTCCTGACTCACCCAGTAAGCGATCAGGGGCGACGCCGCCCAAAGGATTAGAAATGGCGACGCGAGCAGGGCCGCGCCAGGCTTGGTGAGCGAAATAGCGACAGCGATCGCCACCGTGAGAACTTCAGCGGGCCACATGAACTGCCAAAACGCCAGGAGATCATGCGCACTCCCTCTCTCTGCCTGGGCCGCGGTCACCCACTCGAGCAGTTTCTTTTTTGAAATGAGCTTGCGATAAAAGGTCACCGCAATCGCGTGAGTCTGCAAGTATGCCTGGTGGGCAATGAACGTCAACGAAAGCCCAAACTGCGCGGTGTTGGTTCGAAAATCACCCCAAACGCTCCAGAAATGACTCGTCCACGGAATGCCGCGCGGATGAAGCAGCAACGCGTTGGTCACGTGCGCGTAAACCGGAAACGCCAGAATGACCAGGATGGCGACCGTCCAAAACACCGCTGATCCGGGCAGAATCGTCCAGGCAGCCGCCAGCCATAACAGCACCGTCGGGGCGACCAGACTTCGCCGCATGTTATCGAGTATTTTCCAACGACTGATCAGCGGCAGCCGGTTGCGCACCGGACGATTGTGCGCGTCTCGCACCCACGGAAACAGCCACCGCGCGATTTGCCAGTCACCTCTGGTCCACCGGTGTTGCCGCTTCGCATAGGAGTCGTATTGCGACGGATAATCATCGAGAAGTTCGATATCAGTCACCAGGGCGGCGCGAGCGTACAGGCTCTCGAACAGATCGTGGCTCAAGAGCAAGTTCTCGGGCACGCGATCGGCAAGCGCGGCTTCGAAAGCGTCCACGTTGTAGAGGCCCTTGCCCGTGTAGCTGCCTTCTCCGAACAGGTCCTGGTACACGTCGGAGACTGCCGTCGTGTACGGATCCATTCCTGTGTGGCCCGACATTATGCGCGCGAAAAATGAATGCGATGCGCTGGTCAGCGTCATGCTAACGCGAGGTTGAAGAATGCCGTATCCTTCGGTCACCCGATTCACTCGCGGGTCGAGACGAGGTTGATTGAGCGGGTGAATCGCCGCGCCGATGAGCCGCCGTGCGCTGTCGCGCGGTAGCTGCGTGTCCGAATCGAGGGTAATGACGTACCTGACGCCTGAAAGAAAATCCGGGCCGGCTGTCGCTACGACGTAGCTCGTATCGCGAGCGCCGCGAAGCAGGCGATTGAATTCATGTAGCTTGCCGCGCTTTCGTTCCCACCCTATCCATTCTCGTTCTACCGGGTTCCACTGACGGCGGCGGTGGAACAAGTAGAACCGCTCCGCCGCGGATTCGCTGTAATGCGCATTCAACTCTGCAACACCCCGGGTCGCGGCTTCCAGCACACCGTCATCATCGGCCATTTCCGCCTGGGGGGCATCGGCAAAATCCCCCAGAAGCGCAAAATAAATATTCTCATCTCGATTTGCCAGATAGTGCACTTCCATTCTTTCGAGAAGAGTACGCACAGTTTCTTCGTTCGAGAAAATGGTTGGGATCACGACGAATGTTCGGGCGGTTTCCGGTATACCCGAGGAGGCGTTCATCTTTGGAAGCGGCTTTGGCTTGAAGAGGACGGTTATGTCGAGGTTCAACGCGCTCAGCACCAGATCGCTAATCGGGACAAGCAACAGCAAAGCGATTACAACCAACGCTGCTTGAGAAGCACCCGACACAGACGCATACAAGAGAAACGGCGCGAGAATACCTATCGTCACTACCGTGAACGTTCCCAGATATGAACCTGTTGGATGTCTGAGCACACCCCGAACGATCCGCTCGCGCAATCGCATGCGATAGTGGACTTTCTGTTCTAACTGGGCGCGGCCCCGATCGATCAGATAGTAGCCAACGTGCTGTGTGCGATGATCGTCTGACGCTGAGTCCGGTGGCTGCCCGGCCAGCGCCAGTGCGTGACGGGCGATGTCCTGCTCGGACTCTTTTGTGCGCTTGGAGATGTTCTCAATAACATGGCGATAGCGATCACGCGTCACGAAGTCCATCAGAGAGTAGGCGCCGATTGGGTCTCCGGCCAGTATCGGATCTATCTGGCTGACACTCTCGAAGAAATCCTTCCAGTCAAGCGTTGAAAGCAACCGCATGCTGGTGATGATGTTTCCTACGGTGACTTGAGTAGCGGCTTGCCTTTGATGCTCGAGATGAACAACCTGCTCGATGGCTGTAGACTCGCTCGCGAGTTTTTTTTCTATCCAGTCGAGCGCCGGCCACACTTCCGGGTCTTGATCGCGAAGCCGCTGCGTAAGCTGAACGATGAACGCCCGATCATTGCGGCGGCCCTTTCCCATCGCCGTTTGAAGGGCCGAGATCAGCTCGTCGGGCTCCCGTCCGCCAATCTCCAGGAGCTTGTCCGCCAGTTTATCGGCCTCCTCTCGCGCATTGCGGGCTGAGACTATGCGGGTCCCAAGACGCCGCAAGTTCTCGACCAGAGCGACTCGCAACGTGATTGCAATCGCCCACAGCTCACCGATCGAGAGAGGCGTTACCTGCTGATAGGAACGGATGAAGCGCCTGAGGGTGTCGGCGTCCAGACGACTGTCGGTGTGAGCGATCAAGGCCAGCGCGATCGCATAGACGCGCGGATAGCCGGCCAGTTCTCCGCTTTGAAGCTTGGGCAGCTCTTTGTAATAACCCTTGGGTAGGTCCCGGCGGATCTCGCGAAGTTGTTCTTCGACGATATGAAAATTGTCGACCAGCCATTCGGCAGCGGGCGAGACGATACTCTCATTGCGAATGGCCTCGGCGAGCGCACGATAGACGGCGATCAGCTTGCGGCCGTTCTCTTCTAATCGGGGAAGAAGCCTCCGGCCGCGCCCTGGTTTGGAAGATACCTTGTGCGCGGCGGCCAACTCGGCCGCATATTGTTCAAGACGCTCGACGCTGAATAACTCTTCCCGAATCGGGTCTTCATCTGAATTACTGTCAGAACGACTTATTCGGTCCAATGAACCCTCGAAGAATTACCGGAAGCTCTTCCTATGTAGATACGAGACGAACACTAAAGCGTGAGCTTCAGCATACCATGATACGCGGTGTAACTTCAGGCCGGGAGTTGTTTGGTAGTGTCCTAATCTTGTGTTGATCTTTGCAGGTGCCCTGGCGCACGGCCGATGACGGGCGACGGAATATTTGGACTGCGGCGGCCTTTGTGCGTTGCCGCCGCTTTTGGTTATCGCCCACGAAACGACAGAAAGCGGTGGCAACGCAAAGACGCCACCGCAGTCCAAATACGCGGTCGCCCCGATAGTGTCCTAGTCGACCAACACAAGATTAGGACACTACCAGTTGTTTCGGGGTGCCCTCACCCGAGTTGAGCCGAGGCATTGCTCCATCCGGTCAAATGAGGTAAGTTTCCCGCATCACCGGATTGCGATTGCTCTGAGCAGAAGGTCGTCTTTCAATGCGCAATCTGAAATCCGCAACCTTAGATTGGAAGAGACCCGGCTATGGCAGTCAGCTTCCAGCCGACTTCGAAACTCGCGGTTAACTTTGCCGACAATCTCTGCCGATGGGACGGCACAAGGGCGCCTCATTACGAGGTGTGGTTTCTGACACTCAATCATCGCGCCTCGCAACGGGGCTTCTGGTTTCGCTACGCATTGGAATGGCCGGCGGTTTCAGAGCGTGACTCTAAGCCAAACGGGTCCTTGTGGGCCGCCGGGTTCTGCCGAGCTTCCCCGGAACAGAATTTCGGAGTGAAACGTGAGTATCCGATCGACCAGTTCGCCTTCGAAGGCCGGGAAGAATTCAGGCTGACGCTTGGCGACGGTCTATTCTCTTCCTCTCGCGCGTCGGGCAGGGTGGACACTGGCGGCCATTGCGTTGAGTGGGACTTAAGCTATGAACCGTGCCAAACGACTTACCATCACGTGACTCGAACCCTGGTTCGACTCGCGAGGCCTTCATCTTTTGTGTGCTCGCCGAATCTGGACGCGAGTTTCAGCGGCACAATTGTAATCGACGGCCGGCCTATCATTCTTGAAGACGAGCCGGGCTGCCAATCGCACCTGTGGGGCCGGAAGCACGTTGACGATTGGGTCTGGGTTCATTCGAACGCGTTTGAGAATCATCCTGGCACTGTGTTTGAAGGACTCGCCGCGAAGCCGCGCCGGGCAGGCCGCACGCTTCCCCCGGTTCAATCCCTGTACCTGCGCCACCGAGGGGAAGAGCACCGCTTCGTGCGGCTGCGACTAGCCGAGCAATGGCAGCGCAAGCTGGGAATGGGCTACTGGTCGTTCTCTGCGATGAACGCTCGCGTCTATATCGAAGGCGCAGCTCAATGCCGATTACGCGATATGCTCCAGGCCGAGTACTCGGACCCGGACGGCGAGCGGTTGTACTGCATCAATAGCGAGGTGGCGAATCTGAAGATCAGGTTGTTCCGGCGGGTTCATGGGCTTCGCTGGCGGCACGTCGAAACGATCAAGGCTTATGCGACGGCACACGTCGAGCACGCGTCGCGAATGATGGACGGCGGAGTCGCGGTCGCCTTTTAGTGCTTCCAACGGACTGCATCTGTGCTCGTTGTTCTGACAAGAGCCGTGGGTAGTGTCCTAATTATTAGGACACTACCGAGCCGTGTGCTAGATTCACTCTAAAGCTAAGGAGCCAATATGAGGACCCGCAAGCGAAAAGAGCTTGGTCAATACATCGTCTCCGATCCGGAGATTTGCGGTGGGGAACTGACATTCATAGGTACTCGAAAGTTCGTAAAGGACGTGCTTTATATGTTGGCCAAGGGTTATGACTGGGACCGTATAATCTATGAATTCGATGGCCACATTAATCACGAGGCCATTGCCGAAGCGATAGATCTAGCTCGGCAAGCTTTGATCGACAAAACGGCGAAGCCGCGGCGCGCAGCATGAACGTCCTTGATGAGAACATCGTGCGCGAGGAGCGCGAACACTTACAATCCTGGAACGTACACTTTCGGCTGATCGGCGACGATCTTGGGCGGCTCGGGATGAAGGACCGCAATGAGATCATCCCTCTCTTGCACAATCTACGGCTGCCAACTTTCTTCACTCGGGATCGGGATTTTTATCGACCGGACCTGCGCCACGCTGGATACTGTCTGGTATTCCTTGATGTTGCTCATGACGAAGCAGCACAATACATAAGTCGCTTCTTACGGCTTGCCTCCTTTCGCAGTCGGACTCAGCGAATGGGCAAAGTTGTTCGCGTGCGCCGAGGCGGAGTGAGCTACTGGCAGGTGGGCTCTGAAAAGCAAAGCGCGACTAGCTGGTAATGTCATCTGCCACTTGTCCGGTCGAGCGGTACGCAACAAGGTTGGCTAGGTTTTCAGACTAAGCGCCAACGGCTGTAGTCTAAGCCGTATGCAGAAGATTCCACCTGTAGCGAGGAAGTTGACTATGAAACGAGAAAATAAAGGCTCCTTCAAGCTTGGATTCGCAACGCGCCGAGCTGCTTCGGCAGTGCTCGCGCTCGCAATCGCCGGAGCGCTCGCGCTTGGCGCGATCATGCCCGTCGTTGCCGATACCAAATCGAAGGCGGCCGGCTCCGCCCTCACCGCCGATCAAAAGATCATTCACCTGCTCAACCGGATTGGCTACGGCCCGCGTTCCGGCGACGTCGAGCGAGTCAAGCGAATGGGCATCGACAAGTACATCGATCTTCAGTTGCACCCGGACCGCGTAGACGATCCCGGCATAGAGGCGCGGCTGGCGAATTTTCCGTCGCTGCGCATGAGCCTTGCCGAGATTCAGCAGAAGTATCCGCCTCCGCAGTTGCTCGCGCGCCAACTCGGTCTGAAGCAGGGAAAGAACGCTCCGGTTCTACCTCCAGGCGAGGGGGCTGAGGAAAACACAAAGCGCGAATACAGGCAGCAAGTGATGGCCTACTATCAGGAAAACAACCTCAGGCCACCTCAGTTTTTGCTGCAGGAGCTGCAAAGCCAGAAGATCATCCGCGCGGCCTACAGCGAACGCCAGCTTCAGGAAGTGATGACCGATTTCTGGTTCAATCATTTCAATATCTTTTGGGCAAAGAACGCCGACCGCAACCTGACCACCGATTATGAGATGAATGTCATCCGTCCGAACACGATGGGTACGTTCAAAGACTTGTTGATGGCGACGGCGAAGAGCCCGGCGATGCTGGTCTACCTGGACAACTTTCAGTCGATGTCCCCGGATGCTCAACTGCCTCAGCGCCGGGGTGGCCAGCTTCAGCGCAGGCCTGGAGCGCTTGGGGGCGGACTGGGCAACCCGCGACGGGGTCAGACTTCAAACGATCCGATCTACCGGCAGCAACAAGTCGATCGCGAAATGCAGCGCGATCAAATGCGCGATCCCGATCAGATGATCCAACAGCAGAGACAAGCGCCAGCCGCGAACGGGCTCAGGAAACGTAAGCCCGGCATTAACGAAAACTATGCTCGCGAGATCATGGAGCTTCATACGCTGGGGGTCGAGGGCGGCTACACTCAGAAGGATGTCCAGGAAGTGGCGCGCTGCTTGACCGGATGGACGCTCGATCGTCCGCGGCAGGGCACGCAGTTCGTCTTTCGAGCGTTTATGCACGACAACGGCGAGAAAATCGTGCTCGGCAAGAAGATTCCCGCGGGCGGTGGAATCAAAGATGGCGAGATGGTCGTCGACATCCTGGCCCATCATCCGAGCACCGCGAAGTTCATCTCGACCAAGCTGGTGCGCAAATTCGTTAGCGACACGCCGCCACAATCGCTTGTTGACCGGGTGACTGCGGTGTACACGAAGACGGACGGCGACATCCGCGAGATGCTGCGGACGATCATTACCTCGCCGGAGTTCAACACGAAGGAAGCTCATCGCGCTAAGATCAAGTCGCCTTTCGAGCTGGCGGTATCGGCCGTTCGTGCGCTGGGCGCCGATGTGACCGTACCGCTTCAGACCGCGCAGTTCATCGCGAAGATGGGCCAGCCGCTCTACTTGTATCAAGCGCCCACCGGCTATCCCGACAGGGCAGACCAGTGGGTCAACACCGGCGCATTGCTCGAGAGATTGAATTTTGGTCTGGCGCTAACGACCAACAAACTCCGCGGCGCGTCGTTCGATGTGAAGCGTGCCGCCGGGGATGTTGAAATGTCGGATCGGCAACAGGTGATGGCGAAGGCGATTGCGTCGCTGTTGAACGGTGACGTTTCGCCGCAGACTCGAGCCGTCCTCGAGAAGCAGTTGAAAGAGGGCGTATCTGTGAAGGGTGAACTCGGCGCTGTGCCGCCGATTCCCACGGGCGATGATGTGATGGCCGAGAATTCCATGGAAGCCCTGCCTCCGACCCAGGGCGCCGGCAAGGGACAAAAAGGCATCGGCAACCCCGAGCAAATGGAACGGCGGTTCGGAGTGCGCGCGAATCTGCGTCCTCAGATCGCGATGTCGGGGGACGACCTCGAGAGCGCAAAGGCATTCGGTCTTGTGCTCGGCTCGCCGGAGTTCCAAAGAAGATAAGAAGGTTCAGGGTTCCGGGTTCAGAGTTCAGGGTTCCGAACCCTGAACTCTAAACTCTGAACCCTGAACGAGTGGAGTAAGAACCATGGCAGTAACACGAAGACTCTTTCTCAAATCATCGGGGGTGGCGCTGGCGAGCTTTGCTGCCACGCCCTCGTTCTTGAAGCGCGCGGTGTTGGCGCAAACAGCCGGCATTACGGGCAAGGACCGCCCAATTATCATCGCGATCTTTCAACGAGGCGCCATGGATGGAATCTCGGCGGTGATTCCATTCGGCGATAAGAGCTACTACAGCGTTCGCCCAAATATCGCGATACCGGCGCCGAAGAGCGGGAACCCGGACGCGGCGCTCGATCTGGACGGCTATTTCGCGCTTCATCCGCAGCTCGCGCCGTTCAAGGCGATCTACGACGAAGGCCATCTTGCCATCGTTCACGCGGTAGGCTCGCCCGACAACACCCGATCGCACTTCGACGCGCAGGACTATATGGAATCGGCGACGCCCGGCAATAAGGGCACGGCCGACGGTTGGCTGAATCGTTACATGCAGGCGAAGAAGGACCCGAAGGCAACGTCCTTTCGCGCGGTGTCTTTCACCGCGAACCTGCCGCGAACGATGCTCGGCCCGGCGCCCGCGATTGCCCTGACCAATATCGGAGACTTCGGAGTGCGCGCAGGGCAAGGAAACAGCCAGGTGGCGAAGGGCTTCGAGGCGCTTTACTCACAGGGTATGGGCGATGCGCTGCACGGGACCGGCAAAGAAGCCTTCGAAGCAGTGAAGATGTTGAAGAAGGCGAACCCACAGCAATACCAGGCGGCAAACGGCGCCAACTATCCTCGGTCGCCCTTTGGGAATTCGCTGCTTCAAATCGCGCAGTTGATCAAGTCCGACGTCGGCGTCGAAGTCGCATTCACCGACGTTGGCGGCTGGGACACACACGCTAATCAAGGAAGCTCTCGCGGACAGTTGGCGAACCGTTTACAGGACTTGAGTCAGGGCATCGGCGCTCTGTACAAGGATCTTGGCGATCGCATGCGAAACATCGTGATCCTGACTATGACCGAGTTCGGCCGCACGATCAGGCAGAACGGCTCGGGCGGAACCGATCACGGGCACGCGAGCTGTTTGTTCGTGGCCGGCGGCCCGGTGAAGGGTGGCAAGGTCTACTGCAAGTGGCCGGGGCTTGCGACTGAGCAGTTGTACGAAGGCCGAGACCTCGCGCTAACCACCGACTTCCGCGATGTGTTTTCGGAGATCGCCGCGCGTCACCTGGGGGCGAGCAACCTGAACGGGATCTTCCCGGGCTTCAACGCGAGTCCGTCGAACTTCCGCGGATTCATTCGCGCATAGTAGCGTAAGCTGCCAGTTTGCGCCTTGACTGTCACTCACTGATTATTAGCGGCGGAGGGCTCACGAGAGCCCTCTTGTCGCATGAGCCAAGCCCGAGCATGAACTTCCGTCAAACAGCCCTCGCGACGTGTATCGTTCTGGCAAGCTTTATCGGCCCGCCCTCAACCCTCGCGCAAGAAAAACAGAGCGACAACCCCATCAAAGTTCAAACTACTCTGGTAAGTGGCAGGGCAGATATATTCCCGGGTTGAAGCTTTCAGACTTCAAGTTGTATCAGGACCGGATCGAGCAAACCATCGCGGTATTCGAGGCCTCGGAAGAACCGCTCAACATAGCGTTGCTCCTCGATACAAGCAGAAGCACCGAACAGGTTTTAGACGACATAAAGAAGGACGCCGCCAACTTTCTCAAAGAGCTGAGGCCACAAGACCGCGCGATGGTTATCAGCTTTGACTACGATGTGCACGTGCTGAGCGTGCTGACTTCGGATCGAAACGCGTTGGAGCGCGCGATCAAGAATGCCGGGATTGGCGAACAGGTAGGGACCCTGCTGCGCGACGCTGTGGCCGTGGTGATCGAACGGCACTTCAAACGCGTTGAGGGCCGCAAAGCGATAATCTTGCTGACCGACGGAAAAGACCACGGAAGTCGCATTGACGAGCAAGAACTGTTGGATGAGGCCGCTGAGTCGGGCGCGATGGTTTATCCGATTTTCTTCGAGACAGGCTTCCCACGCCGAGGTTGGAACGGGCCACCGTTTCAGTTTCCGCGGGGCAGGCGCGGCGGATGGGGAAGACGCGATCGGTTTCCGCCTGTGCAACGCCCTCAACCAAGCGAGCGGCGGCGCCGCGTCGAGATGAAGAACGAGGAAGCGATGAGTTTCCTGACCGATCTTTCTGAGGTCTCCGCGGGACGTTTTTACAGCAGCGAGGTCTCGGACTTGAAGAAGACCTTCAAGCTGGTTGCCGACGAGCTTCGTCATCAGTATCGGCTGGGCTTTTATCCCGGCGCCGCCAAGGCTGATGGGCAACGTCATGTGTTGCGGGTTCAGGTCAACAACCCGGATGCGGTGGTGAGGGCGCGGCGAAGCTATCACGCTGCGAGTTTCGCAAATGGGTCCTGATCTGAAACCCGACGCGGAACCCGGGTTCATTTCGGCCAAAAGAACGACGTTGTAGTCGGCGGATCGTTTGCAGTACAGTTGCCTTATGACAACGGCCTACGATGAACTTCTTAACCGGGCCAGAAGGCTCTCTCCAGAGGAGAGAGTACGGCTCGCGGACGCACTGCTCGAAGAGGAACTGGGCTTCGGCATGTGGCAGAGCCGCGCTGACGTTCAAGACGCGGCTGGGTACGTCGAGCGGATTCGGAAAGAGTCGATGCGCGCGCCGAATGGTGGATTGAAGGATCCGGACGAATTCCTGAACGAGGTTGAAGCCTTCGATGAGTGAGCCCGCTTGGCTGGAGCTTAGAAGCGCGCTCGTTGACACCGGGGTCTTCATACTTTGGTATCGTGGCGATGCCCGGGCCAGGCGGTTCTTCCGAAACCAACACACCATAATCTACTACAGCAAGGTGGTCCGGAAAGAACTACTCCGGCCGCCCATCAGCGATTCCGAGCGGCGTCGCATTCTGGCGTTGCTTCGAACGATGAGGTTAATCAACCCCGACCTTCAGATTGCGGCTGCTTATAGTGATCTGTTGGGACGGTATCCCTATCTTCGAGATCATCTCGCCGGCGCGCTGATCGCAGCGACTGCCTGGGCGAAGAACCTTCCGATCGTTACTGTGAATCGTCGACACTTTGACCCAATAGCTGAGATCGAGGTCATTTCCTTCTGAACTTCTATTGCGCGTTCAAGGCGACAGCGGCTATTCTCTGCTCGCTGTGCGTGGCCAGAGCTGACGACGCTGGTCCAGACTTATTAAGAAAGAGGTTATGCGATGCAAGCAAAGATAGCAGCAGTTCGCGACGCAGTCTCAACCGAAGAATGGCAAGCGCGGGTGGATCTGGCCGCCGCGTATCGGCTGGCAGCCCATTTCGGATGGGACGATTTGATCTTCACCCACATCTCCGCGCGAGTGCCCGGACCCGACCACCACTTCTTGATCAACCCCTATGGACTGATGTTCGATGAGATCACCGCGTCCAGCCTTGTTAAGATCGGTCTCGATGGCAACAAGGCGATGGAGAGCCCTTACTCTATCAATCCGGCTGGCTTCACGATTCACAGCGCGGTCCACGCGGCTCGCGAAGACGCGTTGTGCGTGATGCACCTTCATACGCGGCACGGCGTCGCCATTTCCGCCAAGAAGCACGGGCTGCTCCCGATTTCGCAACAGTCGTTGTTCGCGCTCGCCTCGATCGCCTATCACAACTACGAAGGCCTCGCGTTGAATGAAGACGAGAAGCCCCGGCTGGTCACCGACCTCGGCGACAAGAACAACCTGATACTGCGCAACCATGGCTTGCTGACGATCGGCACGAACGCCGCCGAAGCATTCCTGGGCATGTATAACCTCGAGCGCGCCTGCGAGATTCAGCTACTCGCCGAGTCCGGCGGCGCCGAGCTTGTGCAAATAGCGAAGCCGATACTCGACGGTATTACCGCCCAGGTGAAGGTTGTTACCAAAGGCATTGGAGCCGATCTGGTTTGGCCGGGACTTTTGCGAAAGCTGGACAAGATTGATCCATCATATCGCGACTGACCTGGGAGCGCAGGCATCCTGCCTGCCTCTTTCTCCTAATGGCCATTTCTCTTTCCCCATAACGCCGGGCAGGCAGGGATGCCTGCGCTCCCAGGTCGCGCTCCCAGGCACGCTCCAAGGAAGGATGACCAAGCTCAGAACCCGAAGCCTCCTGGTGCTTGCCATTAGCCTGACGCTATGGCCGCTGTCCGAGCAGCGAGCCTCCGCGCAACGGCGGCCAAACATCATCTTCATCTATGCGGACGACATGGGCTACGGCGACGTAGGCTGCTACGGCGCCAAGTCGATCAAGACCCCGAATCTCGATCGAATGGCCGCGCAGGGTTTGCGACTCACCAGCTTCTATTCTGTCTCGCCGGTCTGCACCCCCTCCCGCGCCGCGCTTATGACCGGACGCTACGCGGCCAGGATGGGCATCGATCAAATGCGGTTGCGGAACGTGCTGTTTCCGTCCGACAAGACCGGCCTGCCTCAGTCTGAAACAACCGTCGCTCGAGCGCTGAAGGACCGAGGTTACCAAACGGCTTGCATCGGTAAGTGGCATCTGGGGCATGTTAGTCCCCACCGCCCGGTCGATCACGGCTTCGATTACTACTTCGGTATTCCCTATAGCAACGACATGAGCCCGACTCCAATTGTGCGCAATGGTGACGTGGTCGAGGAACCAGCGAAACAGGACACGCTCACCCGCCGCTACACGGAAGAGGCGATCGGCTTCATCGAGCGCGCACGAGGAGTGCCGTTCCTTCTCTATCTGGCGCACAACATGCCACACATCCCGTTGCACGCGTCGGCTCAGTTCAAAGGAAAGTCCGCCGCCGGGCTCTATGGCGACGTCATCGAGGAGTTGGATTGGAGCGTAGGTGAAATTCTGAAAGCGTTGAAGCGATTCGGGCTTGATCGCGACACAATCGTCTTCTTCGCCAGCGACAATGGCCCGTGGTATCAGGGCAGCGCCGGACCGCTGCGTGGGCGCAAGGGGTGGACTTACGATGGCGGCGTGCGCGTGCCCGGCATCGTGCGTTGGCCGGGACACATCCCGCCGGGCCGAGTCTCCGATGAAGCGGTTTCCACGATTGATTTCTTTCCGGCCGCGCTGGCGCTGGCGGGTGAGAAAAACATTGCCGCCGCATCGAACCAGCCGTTGGACGGCAAGAATGTTCTGCCGTTCTTGCTTGGACAGGAGAAGAAGCGCCCTGAGAATCTCTACCTTTTCTTTGACGGCCCATACCTTCAAACGGCGCGCGCCGGGCGTTGGAAGATTCACGTCGCGCGCTGGAACATTCCGCGATACACGGCGGCTTCGGGCCAGCAGAAGAACATGCGGCTGGCGAAGGCGGAACTCTTTGACATGAATGCCGACCTGGGCGAGAGCTACGATGTCGCGGCGGAGCAGGCGAGTATAGTCAGGGAGCTCAAAACGCGGATCATTGCGGCGCTGCGGACGTTTCCAACGGAGATTCAGTCAGCGAACGCGGAACTGCTCGAGGCACAGTAAGGTTCTCGTAAAGGTAAAGTATGTTCCAACTACGAAGTCGATCACGCTTCCTGGTGGTAGTGCTTAGCTTTTGGTTAATGTCCTGCGGCATGGCCTTCGGGCAAGACCGGCCCCATTCGCAACAAACGCCGTTCCGCGGTGGAATCAATCAGGTCAAAGATCCCGATCGTCCTCGGCCCGTGCGCAACGATGTGGCCCAGCCGGGAGAAGAGATCGTCACTCTGCGCTACTTCAAGATCAAGAAGGGCAGCTTCGATGAGTTTCTCAAAGCGAGCGTCGACGGCGTTTGGCCCTACTTCGAGAAGCTCGGCAGCCGGGTGATCGGCATGTGGAAGGTGATCACGCCCGCCGGCGTTGACGGTGCGCCGTCGACCGAGAACAAAGACTACGACGAGGTTTATCTATCGACGCGATACGCCAGCCTCGAGCATTGGAAGGCGTCGCGTGACGGGGTGCTTCACGGCGGGAACGGGCCTGATTGGGTGAAGTGCAAGGCAGCGCTCGACCGGCGAGCTGCGCTCACCATTTCTACCAACGTCATCTTCCTCAAAGGGCTGATGGCGCCGGGTGGACCTTACTTCATGCCCGGCCTGAGCGAAACGTACGAGAAGCCGAAATAAATCGAGTTGGTCCTGTCAACATCTAGGACTTATTCATATCTCAACGCGACCATCGGATCCACTCGCGCCGCTCGTCGTGCCGGCAGATAGCCGGCGATCGCCGCAACGCCAACCATCAACAGAACCGCAAACGAGATAGTCAGCGCATCGGTTGCCGCGAGTCCGAACAGCATGCTCGCAATGAGGCGAGTGGTTGCCACCGCCGCACCTAATCCGATGACCACGCCGATCAAAACGACCAGCATCGTTTCGCCCATGACCATTCGAGTGACCCGCGGAGCTGAGGCGCCGAGGGCCATCCGGATGCCGATCTCATTGGTACGGCGCGCGACCCCGTAAGACATCACGCCGTAGAGTCCAATGCAGGCTAGCAACAACGCAAGCACGCCGAAGAAGCCCGATAGCGTGGCGAACAGCCGTTCTTGGGTGAGTGAGTCGTCGGCTTGCTGGCTCTGCGTCTTCACGTCGAACAACGGCAGGTTGCTGTCCACCTCGCGGACGGCATCGCGGATTGCGGCCGTCATCGCGCTTGTGTCTCCGAAGGTGCGCACGATGAACGTCGCGTGCCTCGGGATACTCTGCAGATATGGAAGGTAGATGGTCGGCTCGCTTTGACTGCGCATGTCGGTGTATTTCGCGTCCCTGGCGACGCCGATGATTTCGATCTGGCCGCTGGTTTCCGGGCCTCCGAAGCCGAATCGCCGTCCCAGCGCGTTCTCATCGCCAAAGTACTTGCGCGCCATCATCTGGTTGATCACCGCTACCCGCGGCGAAGTTTCCTCATCGCGCTCACTCAGACCCCGACCCAACAAAATGGGCATCTCGATCGTCTCGAAAAAATGCGCTCCCACAGTATTGACCTTGGCGTCGTTGTTATCGGTGGGCTGCGATGTGTTTCCCTGCACGTCGATGCTTCTGGTTTGGGCCTGGCCGCTGAGCAGTGGAATGAGTGATACGGAGGCCGAACGCACGCCGGGCACGGCTTCGAGCCTTTCAGTCATTCGCCGATAGAGCTGTGCCATCTGCGGCCTGTCATAGCCGTTTAAACCTGGCTCAACGCTAAACAGCAGCAGGTTCTCGCGATTGAATCCGATATCCACATTCTGCAAGTTGCGCAACGTGCGGACGAAGAGTCCCGCGCCGACCAGGAGCACTAAAGACATCGCCACCTGAACAATAATCAAGGATTTAGTGAGAATAGACCGGGTACCGCCGGTCACGCTTCTGGCGTTATCCTTCAGCGCCGGTGTCAGATCAACTTTTGTAGCGCGCAACGCCGGTGCGAGTCCGAACAGCAGACCGGTTGCAAGTGAGACTGCGAACGTAAAGCCAAGCACGCGTAGATCGATTTTGAGATCCACTCCGAGTTCACCACCTCCCCACGGGCGCAAGGTCAACAGCATGTCCTTGCCCCAATAAGCGAACAGCGCGCCGGCCGTGCCGCCAAGGATTGCCAGAAGCACACTCTCGGTTAGGAGTTGCCGAACCAGTCGCCAGCGGCTCGCCCCCAGCGCCAGCCGCACCGCGATCTCTTTCTGCCTCGTGGCGGCTCTAGCCAAGAGCAGGTTGGCGACATTAGCGCATGCTATGAGCAGCACAAACCCCACGATCACCATCAAGATCGTCAGCGGCTGCGAGTAGGCGCTGCGCAACTCGGTCATCCCCTGGCTGCCGGAAGCTCCTCGGAGCCTGGGCACATCCCGCGGCGCCGGATTCTGCGCCTGTCCCTGGGGTGGGAAACGGGCAAGCGCCGCGTCCCAACCCTCTTGCGCGCTCTGTTGAAAAATACTTCCGAAGCTCGCCGCCGCCTGCTCCGTCGTCACCCCGGAGTTCATCCTTCCCATTATCTGGAGCCACCAGAACCAAGGTCCGTTCAGCGAGGATTCGTGCGGGCTCACCTGCGGTTGCATCGAAAAAGGAATGGAGAGATCGGGCGACCAGCCGACCTGCGACGCTCCCATAAATTCAGGGGCTGTGATTCCGACGATAGTAAAAGACACGTTGTTGATATTGACCGTTTTGCCCACGGCTTCCGGGTCCTGCCCAAACCGGCGCTGCCAGTAGCGATGGGTGATCACTGTAACGGGCGAGGCGCCGGCCTTGTCATCATCGGGCGCGATCGTCCTGCCCATCGTGGCTCGCACGCCCAACCCAGGATAGTAGCCGCCGGAAACTAGCTGACCCGTGGCGATTTCCGGCTGGCCATCAACGCTGACGTTCAGTTGATGCAGCGGCGCAAAGGCGAAGACGTCCGAGAGAGTATCGTTGTTATCGCGAAATCGCTCAAAGGTGAGATAGGAGAAGGATGTGCTCGTTCTCATACCTGTCGCCGGATCTGTTTTGGTACTTCCCATGATCCCGCGCGACAGGCCCCGTTGCCCACCGAGCCAGCTGAAGAGCACAAGTTCATTCGGCTTCTTGACCGGCAGCATCTTCAGAAGCACGGCGTCGACCAGACTGAACAGGGCGGTGTTCGCGCCGATGCCCAGCGCTAGTGAAAGCACGGCTATCACGGTGAAGGCTTTGCTTTTGAGCAGCATTCGCAGGCCGTACCGCAGGTCTTGTCCAAGTGATCCCATACCGATTCCTCCCGTTCTATGCCGCGATTCAATCCGGGCTTCTGCCGCGAGACGTCTCTTGATCCACGCGTGAGTCACGGGTCGTTTGGCGCGGATCAATTCGCACTCGAGGAGCCGCCAGTCCTTGATGTGAGCCGTCGCGCGCTGATGAGCCTCTTGCTCCGAAGCGCCGTCAGCCAAAGCGTCTTCGTAGACGGCTTCGAGGTGCTGGGCCATCTCGTCGACCATTTCCGATTCGCGCTCGGGGCCGAGCTTCAGCGGCGCCAAATTCTTACGAACGTAATCTTTCCAATCAGGCATGACTTTGCCCTTTGCCCTTTGCTCTTGCTCTTTGCCCTTTAGCCCTCAACCGGGTTCACTCTCGCTACACGATCGAGTGCGGCGAAGAAGTCGGCCCAGGTTTGACGTTGCTCGGTGAGGACTTTGCGCCCTGCGGACGTGAGCTTGTAATACCGGCGCCGGCGCTGCCCGGCCTTCTCAACCCAGCGGCCATTAATCCACCCGCGAGTTTCCAGGCGGTAGAGCAACGGATAGAGCGAGGCGACGTGAAACTGAAGTACGCCTTCCGACCTCTGCTCGATGAGCTTGGCGATTTCGTAGCCGTGTCTCGCGCGTTCTTCGACCAGCGCGAGTATCAGCATCTCTGCGCTGCCTCTTTTGACTTCCTGGTTTAGCATATGGGATCTCAATATATGGCGTCGCCATATATACTTCGAATGTTGGTGCAAAGTCAACAGCCGATGGCAATAACGAGTCCGCTTACAGGAGTGAGAGGGGTACAGTTGAAGAAGCGCGAAGGATCGTTTGGCCTCAGCAGTTTTGACTCAGGAAGCAGGAACGGTTAGGACTTAAGCTGAACAAGGAACTCGTGAGGCGGCGCCAGCAGAATGACCCGGCGGGTCGGATAGGTATAGATTACGTCGAAGTTGTTGGTTACATCGCGGCCGAGAATAGAAACGTCGCTGGTTGTTTTATCAGCGAAAACGGCGAACGGTCCTTGAACATTCACTTGTTTTCCATCGGCACGGACGAAAGCTAGACGACTCTGGATGAAGAGACAATCAACCTTGCCACCTACGCCGCCTAATTCCGGGGTGTCGTCAGCCGGCAGAGCGAGTTCAGCAAGCATCGAGTAGGAACATTACCGCCTGCCAGCTTCCCGATGGTGTCTGGACGGCGGCGTCAACTACCGGTCGCAGAACGCCGTCCCTGAAGAGATGCCAACGACCGTCAATACGCATAGATGCGCTCGCGCCTCTCGCGCGGGACGAACTGCACAAACGGCTCGTCGTCGGGGTGCTTCTCGGCGGCCAGCCGTCGTGCCTCCGAGGCTTCGTCGGCGACAAACACCTCGCCATCGGTCACTGCAAGGTACTTACCGGGAAACCGCTCGAAGAGTGCCGCCCCGTGCGCGGTCAACCATTCTCCGTTGCGTCGGAACCGCGCCATACGCGCGTTGAATTCCAAGTCCTGTGGCTCTTCAGTTATGATGAGCTTGTGGTTCACGCCCCTACGATATCATTCTTCGTGAACCGCAACAATCACGACGTTATGACCTGGGTCTTTGCAGTTCGAGCCACCTGCTGGGCTGCCTAAAGGGAAGAAACTACAACGCTGCTCCGTCTAACCTTCAAACCACCGAAAGGAGACTCTTATGATTAGGAGAATCACCGTCGTCGTGGCGCTCATCGCCTGTTTAATGTTTTCCCTTTTCACACTCGAAACAGATGCATCCGACTGGATCGGCATCTATGCGCGCATCGACAAGGTAGTCTTTGAGCCTAATGCGACAGCACCCGAACGGATTCAGATCTGGGGGGCGTTCGCGCTCGCGAGCAAGCAGGATCGCAATAGCTACGACTCCGCCAGGCGGGGCTATCTCTACTATTCAATCAAGCCGGGCAAGGAGGATGTCTGCCGCAAGGAATGGGCCGACCTCAAGGCGATCGCCGGCACCGGCCAGGTAATCGGATTCGGGGGCCGCAACATGCCGATTGGCCTCGTACGGAAGGCCGATGACAAAGCGACCGATCCCGATGTCTATCCAGTGGGCTACGGTCTGATGAAGATGAGCGAACGTGGAACCGATTACCCGCCGATCCATGAGTTGAGGTCGCTTCCAAGGGAGCCAAAATGATTGAGGCTCGCCTGCTCCGGCAGGCGAAATGGGCCAACTGGGATCTTCTGCTCGTCGCGCTTGCGTTGGCGCATGGCGGTCTGGTTTTGGCCTGGCCTTCGATCCCGCTCATCGCGCTCGGCCTGTGGTGGAATGCGAATAGTATCTCTCACAACTTCATCCACCGGCCGTTCTTCAGGGCACGCGCGCTGAACGGCATGTTCTCTTGCTACCTCAGCCTGCTGCTCGGTTTTCCGCAATCGCTTTGGCGCTCGCGCCACCTCGCTCATCACTTCGCCCGAGAGGGCGGGCGAGACCGGCCTGAGTCGAGGCTCGCGCCGCTCGACATCGGCGCCGCGATCGCGCTGTGGTGCACGCTGCTCGTCTTTGCTCCGGCGTTTGCGCTGACGGTTTACCTGCCGGGCTTTTTGCTGGGCATCGCCCTATGCTACTTGCAGGGACACTACGAGCACGGTCGCGGGACGGTCAGCCACTACGGCAGCCTGTATAACCTTCTGTTCTTCAACGACGGGTATCACATCGAGCATCACGCGCGCCCAGGCGCGCACTGGCGAGAGCTGCCCCAACAGAGAGCAGAGAACGAAAACGCGAGCCGCTGGCCGGCGGTGCTGCGGTGGCTTGAGTGCGTGAACCTGTGCGCGCTCGAACGCCTCGTCTTGCGGTTGCCAGCCCTCCAGCGATTTGTGTTGAAGCGTCACGAACGCGCAATATGCCGGTTGTTAACCGAATTGCCGTCGCCCCGGCGAGTCGGAATCGTTGGCGGCGGACTGTTCCCGCGCACGGCGATTATTCTAAGCCGGTTGCTGCCCGAGTCGAAGCTCGTGCTTATCGATTTGAGCGCCGATAATCTCGCCATTGCCCGGCGTTTTGTGACCGGCGACGCGGAGTATATCAACGAACGATTCGCGCCTGATGTGCCGTGTGATTTCGACTTGCTGACAATCCCTCTCGCATTCGCCGACGACCGTCGCGCGATCTATCGGCGGCCTTCCGCCCCGGCCGTGCTGGTGCACGATTGGATCTGGCGAAAACGCGGATCAAGCGTGATCGTTTCGTGGTTCCTGCTGAAGCGATTGAATCTGGTGAGACGATGAGAGCGCTAGCGTTGCTGGGCGTATTCGTCATAGCGAAGCTGGTGATTCTTGCGGGACGCCCAATTCAGCTCTCGGTCTGGACGCCGATAGCATATTTCTGGCAGGACGTGCTGGTTGCGCTGGCGTTCGCATTGCTGGACGGCATAGTGAGGCGGGCATGGTTTGGCTGGACACTGTATGCAGCAGCGGTCGCGTATGTGACGATCAATGTCGGCGTCGCGCGGGTGCTGTCGTCTCCGCTCACCTGGCCGATGCTCGGTGCTGCGGGCGGGGCGCTCTCGGATTCGATCAAGCGTCACGCTACTCCGGCCAACTTCGCGGTGATGTCGGTTGTCGTTGCAGCCGCCGTAGCCTCTCCATTGTTTCTTCGACGCATAGAGCTGAAGTCTCGCGCCGCGCTGATCATCCCGGCGTTGGTTCTCGTAGCGATCGGCCCGCTCGCTAGTTCAAGAGTCGATGCCATCGGCTTGGATCGCAACGCAATCATGGCGCTCGCCTCGAGCGCACTCCCGCGAATCTGGTGGCGCTCGGCTGATGCTGGAGCTGATGAGGACTGGCAGGTTAGCCCGGTTGCCGGTGACATTGCCCGCGAGGATCTGTCTCGTTTGCGGAGCAGCAGCGCGGGCCGCAATGTCGTGTTGATCCTGCTCGAATCCGCGGGAGCTGAATACCTCCAGCCCTACGGCTCAAGCCGCGATCCAATGCCCAATCTTTCAGAGCTCGCGCGGGCCGCCATCGTGTTCGACAACGCCTATGCAGTCTATCCTGAGAGCATCAAGGAACTCTTTTCGGTGATCTGCTCACGCTATCCTGCAATGGACACCGCGAGCGAGAACTATTCGTGGATCACGACTCCATCGCTTGCTGCGGTGCTCGGACGAGCAGGTTACCGAGCCGCGCTCTTTCACTCCGGCCGATTCATGTACCTGGGTATGTATGACGTAGTCGCGAATCGCGGCTACGAGGTTTTGGAGGACGCGGGCGCGATCGGAGGGAATCACGAATCGAGCTTCGGAGTCGACGAACCCTCGACGGTGCATCGAGCCCTTGGCTGGATCGACTCGCTGGCGCCCGGCGAGCGGTTCTTTCTCACGTACCTTCCGGTTGCCGGGCATCATCCTTATGACACGCCCGAGCCCGGCCCGTTTCCCGAGGGAGCGGATTCCGATCGCTACCTGAACGCGCTGCACTATGCGGACGCCGCGCTGGGAAGTTTGATCGAAGGACTAAGAGAGCGCCGCCTGTACGATCGCACGCTGTTCGTGATCTTCGGCGATCATGGCCAGGCGTTTGGCCAACACGAGGGGAACTACGGACACTCGCTCTTCCTTTACGATGAGAACCTTCACGTCCCCTATCTGATCGCGGCGCCAGGACTGATCGACGAACAAGTGCGCGTCACCCGGACGATCAGCCTGATTGACACCGCGCCAACGATCCTTGATCTGGTTGGGCTGCCGCCACCGGCGGGATACCAGGGAAGCACCGCGCTTGAAGCCGAGCCGCGACTGGCTCTTTTTTGTACCGACTATTCTTTGAGATTGCTGGGGCTGCGCGACGGCTGCTGGAAGTACATTTACGAGATGGACTCGGGCCGCTCGAAGCTGTTCGACCTGCGCGAAGACGCTTCGGAGCTGACGGATCTGTATCTCCTTTATCCGGATCGAGTGGCGGCCTATCGCGCGCACCTCGAGCGTTGGAGCTCGGCACAAAAAGCGCTCATCGCGAATCGAGGGAGCGGTCCGTAGGATGTAGCAATTGGCCAATCGATTCCATCGCGACCGAACTCTGCCAACCCGGAAGTTCGCCGAGACTTGCCCTGGGAGCGCCCTGGGAGCGCAGGCATCCCTGCCTGCCTGGTGTTGTCGCGAGAAAGCTGATCGCCGTTAGCGGAAAGCACCCCCACGGATGGCTGCGCTCCTAGACCGGCCGATTGACGGTTGCGCGGCACGCAGTGAATAATACGGCTTCGAATGAGCCAGGCCCCCGAGACCCCCGTGACAAAAGAAACGAACCTTGAAGCAGAAGTCAAAATCGCTTGCGGCGATCTGAACCGCCTACGCAAGGCAGGTTTCGAGCTAGAGGTTCTCGAACCGCGCCACTTTGAAGACAATTGGCTGTTGGACTCGGCGGATAAAACGCTCCTGGCCCACGGGGCGGCGCTGCGCATCCGCGCGGTGGAAGGCCGAGGCTACGTCACCTACAAAGGCGTCGTTCACGAGGGCGGCTCGACAGTCAAAGTGCGTGAGGAAATCGAAGTCGAGACTTCCGCGCCCGATCAAATGTTTGATTTGTTTGAACGTCTGGGGTTTCGGCGCTCGTTTCGCTATCAAAAATATCGAACCACTTACCAGCTCACCGTTGATGGCGCCGGCCTCAAAGTAGTGCTTGATGAAACGCCGATGGGGACCTTCATAGAGATCGAAGGCGATGAGACGAAAGTAGCTCTGGTGTTCGAAGCTGCAGGATTCTCTGCCGGCGAGATTGTTCGCGAAAGCTATCCGGAGCTTCAGGCGTCGCGTTGCAAAGAGCGGGGCGTCCCGCTCGAGGACCTGGTTTTCAAATAGTCAGTAGCGAGGCGGCGCTCATAGGAAATGCTCGCGAGGTTGACGGCAAGTCTGCCCTCACGTCACGGACCTGGAGGTTGTAGCTCACTTCATCATAATCGACACTCCCGGTTGGCGAGGCCAACCTATCAAGAGGGTAAATTCTCGGAAGCAGAAGATCAGCGCTTACGCCACCTGCAAAATGCGGAGGCTTTGAGGTAGGATTACCAAAGCAAACGAGCCGAAAAAGGAACACTACACATGTCAGGCAGTACGATCGAAGACATCCTCAGAGAGATCGCCCAATTGCCACAGTCTGAGCAGAACAGGCTTCGACACTTGCTCGACCAGCGGGAGGATCAAACGGCCTCTCGTGACCGCGCTGTTTCGCTTGCTCCGGTTCCAGACAGCACGCGTGAGCTGCAATGGGTTATTGCTCACGCACCCCAGTACGCCGGTCAGTGGGTAGCGCTCGATGGCGATCGCCTAATCGCGCACGGACCAGTTGCCAGTGAGGTCTTTGACGCGGCGGATGCCGACGGCGCACATCTCCCCTTGATCACTTTCGTTGAGCACCCAGAGAAGGTGTACGCAGGCTTCTGAAGATGCCCACCCAACTCAACTTCGATGAAGAGCTTCGGTATCCAGATGATCCGTCAGGGATCACCATACCAGTGCTGCTGACTCACGGTGAGAAGTCTCTTCGGGTTACCGCGAAGGTTCTTCGCGTTACCGCGAAGGTAGACACGGGTGCTCAAGTCTGTCTCTTCGCGCAGGAGGTTGGGTTGAGACTTGGGCTCGAGGTTGAGCAAGGTACGCCGATAGTCCTATCCAGCATCGGCGGTTCAGTGGATGCGTTTGGTCATGAAGTCTTTCTTCAAGCCGGCAAGCTTGCGTTCGAGAGTCGAGTTTACTTTGCCAAGTACCCGGGCTTGCCCCGCAATGTGCTGGGGCGTCAAGGTTGGCTGCGGAATCTCAGATTGGCTGTCATTGATTACGATAGCTTGCTCTATCTGAGCGCGTATGACTCGTGATCACGCATTCGTCTCGGCAAGCACAATCCGACCGGATAGCGTAAGGCAGATTTGCGGATCTTTGCGTCTTTGCGAGAAACAAGGACCGGGTTTACGAAAAGATCGGTTACGTACTTGAGACACGGCCGGGGTTCGCGCAAAGAGGCAAAGATCCGCAAAGGTCGCAAAGAAGTTATCGACCGTGTCTTGTGATGTGATTCTGGTCGTGGCTACCTGGCTCGGGGCTGAAACCTGGAGCCATCGACAATTGTGTTGAGCCTGATCTCGGTGAACTTGCGGACAAACCCAAAAGGCGGGCGAGACCACGTGATCGTGAACGGCAGCTTTACTCCGCTCACCTCGCGATAGTCATCGAAGTCCGTCACCTCGGGGATCGAACCAAAGGCAGTCTTGAACGCCACGTACTTGCGAACTAGCAACCCGCTCTGGGCGTCGAAGTAGAGCTTCTCGCGATCGTCCTCGCGCGATGTCGCCCCAACGACATAAGCTTCTCGATCTCCGACCTTCTCCTTCGCGAGCACTCTCATTTGCGGATAGCTCTCTCTGATCTTCAGATACCTGAAGAAGTCAGCTTCGCGTTTCGTCACGGCCAATTCTTTGCCGGCCATCTCACGTTGCCCGCGCAAGTCTTTGGTCCAGCCTTTCGAGCCGTCGAAGCCT
This sequence comes from Acidobacteriota bacterium, assembly GCA_038040445.1. Taxonomy (NCBI): domain Bacteria; kingdom Pseudomonadati; phylum Acidobacteriota; class Blastocatellia; genus Candidatus Onstottus; species Candidatus Onstottus frigus. The sequence continues at coordinate 90,454 of JBBPIG010000018.1, forward strand.
TCCGCGGTAGCGCCAGGTGGATTGTTCCTGATGATCAGCAGTTTGTCGGGCGCCGCTTGAATGATCTCGATTGGAAGCGTCTGCGGAGGTGTCATTCGATCGGTTGTAGTCTCGGCGCCGCGTGACACTCGCGTCTTAAGCTTTTCAATCGCAGCCGCTCCGCCAACTGCGCGAATGTATCGCTCGATGACTTCATCTGTGGAAGGCAGCGCCGCAGGCTTCGCAGCGACCACTGTGACATCGGGCGCCGGACTCATAGCTATATCGATAGGCGGGAGCGGCTCGGTGTTGTGCTGGCCTCGGTGGCAGGTGTAACAGGTGATGGCGGGATTGTTGCTGAAACTCTCTTTGTTGAGATTGCGCGTCATCGCAATCATTTTGCGCGCGGCGAGTTTCGCCGACTTTGCATCGCTGTCCCAGGGATTGGTGTGGCAATGAGTGCAGTCGACTCCCATCGAAGCCGACATGAAATACATCACGCCGTCGAGTTCCGACGCCGGCAGTCCCGTCAGTACCTGAATGTTCTTGTAGACTTGCTCGGCGGTCTTCTCTTCGCCGGCAGGCGTTTGTCGAGCCGGCGGATCAAAAGCGGCGGTTTGAATCTCGGTACCTAGTAAGCAGACAGCCGCCACGAGCACTGCCCCACTTATGGAATGAGTGCGGGTGGCTCGATCACCTCGGAACTCCGTTACTTCTATATCTTCGGCTATTTCTTCGGCTCGGGGCACCGGCAGTCCTCCTGCGTGACTATCGTGTCAAACCGCTCTTGCTGATCGGCGGCCAGCAGCGCTCGCATCTGGCCGCGCGCTCTCTCACGCACAACGTCGTAGCGCGGGCGCACATCGGCGCAGACTGCCTTGTAGTCGTCACGCGTTCGATCGAGTATCCCGCGCATCGAGGACGCTTGCTCATCGTTCAATGTAAGCTCGCGCTTTAACGTTTCAAAGTAGGCATCGGTATCGCGGATCGACACCGCCGCCGTCTGATTACCCTGCGTCGTGTTGCTCCGCGATCGATAGATCCCATCGAGCGAGGCCCCGGTTAAGCCGCCAAGCGCAAACACTATCAGAAACACGCCCCATATCTTTACCTGGGCTTTTCTTTGAGAATTCATTTTGGTTCCTTTCCTCCCTCGTCAGCAAACAGGGTCGCCAACACTTCTTCGGTTGAGATCGCGCATTCGTCGGTCGTCGACAGCGCACAGGTCCCGCCGGTCACGACGCGGCTGATATTGTCGGCGGCTGGACTGGCAGCAGGATTTGAGACTGGCGCGTTTGCTCTTGAGACCCAGAACGCCAGCGCAGCCGCAATCGTCACCAGCAACAAAGCGGCGACCGCGCGCGACGCAACTAACAGTGTCGCGAACCACCCGCTTCCCTGCTCCGCCGGCCGCTGAAACTCAGATTCAATCCGAGCGCGCAGTCGCGCGTGAAGAAAGGGCGACGAGCCTATCCTCTCAGCCTCGTCCTCGCCTATTCCCCCGCCTCGCGCGACGATCCTGGTCAATCGGTCGAGTTGTTCATCAGATGTTTGATTCATTGCGTTCCCCCTATTCACCGCGGAGGCGCCGAGATCGCAGAGATTACGCAAAGACTCTCTGCGTTTTCTCTGCGTCCTCCGCGTCTTTGCGGTGAACGGTCATTTCCCTTCACACAAACTCCCCGAGCACACGGCGCAGCGACCGTCGCGCTCGGTGAGCCCGAACCTTCACCTTGGAAACCTTCCATCCCATTAGCTCCGCAATCTCGGCGACTGTCAGTTCCTCGGCGTCGAGCAGCGTGAGCACCAGTCGATCATCGGCGCTCAACCGCGCAAGCAGCTTATTCGCCAGGTCACGCGAAATTGCGGCGGACTCGGCATCCCGATCTGTTGATCCCGACCCCACCCGCGCGTTCAGCCAGACAATCTCGTCACCAGTGATATCGCTGATAGAACCTTCAGGGCGGCGGCGCGCTCGCCGCAACTCGTCATAGCAGGAGTTGATCGCTACGCGAGAAAGCCATGCGGCAAACGAGGGCCCGCGCTCGGACGAGTAAGCTCCCATAGCGAAATAGACTTTTGTGAACACATCTTGAAGTATCTCTTCGACTCTCTCCGGCCGATTGAAGAAGCGCCCAACCATTCGGGCGACGCGGCGTCGATGGCGTTCGAAGATCTGCTCGAACGCCGACTCATCGCCCGCGACTGCGGCCTCGACCAGCGATTCATCCGTCGCCTCGATTGGCGCTGACAGGAATGGCTCGATGGTCGCGAGATCTATGTTGCCAGCGGTTTCATCCATTCGAGACATTCGATCTAAGTTTGAGGGCAGCTCGCGAGTTTCTTAGCGAATCGGCGCGTGATGCGTAATGCGTGACCCGTGACCGGAGCGCGCATCTGCTGTCTCACTTCTATTGGCGCATGAACAGCAATAAGTATTAACGCTCGGGAAAGGGATCTGGTTACGACCGCGGTATTGTTTTCGGGTTCAGCTTCAACGAGAGCCCGCCGGGAATCTGACGCCGATGCGCACAATCAACGACGGACCCGCCATCAAGCCGTCGTGGCTGATCCTGTAGTGTTGACTTGACTTAGGACATTCCCGAAAGCGTCAAACGATCAAGCAGCTTCAATCTAAGAAATCCAGTCTTCAACTCGGAGGTTAGGGACTCGTCTAAAATCCACAAGGTTCCTCGAGAGCAGAGTCGCGTCATTAGCCAATACGACAGCAGCGATCTTAAGGTCCATCGTACCGACCCGTGTGCGAACACCCTTCAGCCGCTGATACTCCTGAGCAGCAGATTCATCAAAGTCCAAAACAAGGATGGACCGGTAGCCGTCGAGTTGTTCTCTCAGTCTCCGATATGCGTCGATCTGTTGAGCCATAGTTCGCGCCCTGGATAGATACGCAAGCCGACCTCTCATCTGCTCCTCGAAGCTCACGATTGTGGTTGACACACCCTCCGCCTCGACGAGTTTCAGCTTTCTAAGTAAGAGCTGACGGTCGAAAGTGCCACGATGCTCAAGCAGACTGAGATGGTCGGTGTCGAGTACGTACATTCACTGTTTCTTAGATCGACGCTTCGCCGTCTTCGGTCGTTGCGATTCTCGATACGCCCGGCCGAGGGCCATAGCTTCGTTGTAAGTAGGGTCATCATCAAAGGTGCCCGCGATCTTTTCCCACCACGGCTGATGTTGCGCCGCCTTCAAGCGCTTCATCTCGGCCTCGAGCGCCGCCACCCGCAATTCGAGCTCTTTTACTGCCATCGCCTCTCTCCTCTGTAGGTCATCATAAGCCACCGCCACCCACGGCTCAACCTATCGCCCGCCGATTGTAAATCTCAACCCAACACGAGCCAGCAGCGGGGGGCCGAGCGTTCTGATCGGGGTACGGCCGATGTCGTAGCGTTGATTGAATAGGTTTTCAATGGCGCCAAACACTTCAACTCCGCCACCGAGAGAGCGCGACGCGAATGCATCAAGCGTGAAATATTGGTCGAGCCGGAATTGGTTCTGGTCGTCGTCAAACTGTGACCCGCCGGCGCGCCCTTGAAACGCGACGGTCACCACGCGCGGGTCCGAGTAGCGCGCTTGAAACGTCATCACATGACGCGGAACCTGCGGAATGAGCAAGCCCTCCAACGAGGTGTTAGCCGGAAACTTCAACACTGTAGCATCGACAAATTGATACCCGCCTGAGAGCGTAAATGCGTTGGTGATGCGAGCCTCGGCTTCCATTTCCACGCCGACCGAACGCGTGCGGCCAAGGTTCTGGCGCTGCCGGGTTATCAAAGCGGGCGTAACGGTTAACGTGACGTTGGCGATCGGTCGAGTAAGCTCGGCCCAGAAGAATGTTCCGCGAACGTTGAGCCTTCTATCGAACGCCGCAACGCTGGCTCCCGCTTCTCCGCCGGTGAGCCGCTCGGCTTGAAGCTTGTCGTTTGCGAGCGTCAGAACGTTGCCCACTCGGAATGAGCGATACAACTCGTTCAGCGTCGGCGCTCTGAACGCGCGGTAGCCGGACACCATCAGCGAGATGTTGTCGCTCACCTTGTGAAGCAACGACACCCGCGGACTGAATGCGGTCTCGATTCGATCGGCAAACCGGGTAACCGTCACCGGAGTCTGAGCCGGAAGCGGACGCGACGCCAAAAAAGCGTCGTAGTTGCGCCAGCGATCTCCTCGCACGGCCAGGGTCAGCAGCCATCGCGGAGTAATGCGAATGATGTCTTGTCCGAAGACGCCGAGTGTTCGCTCGCGCCCTCCCACTCCCACCGTCGAGGTTACGCGGCCGGCTACAAACACAAGCTCATCACTCGCGCCTCGCACCTCGCGCGCATCAACGCCGGCAACAAGAGTCTGCCGCGATCCAGCCGCGCGCGACCACTGGCTGACAAAGCCCACCTGCTGAGCCGGCACTCGCTGGCTGCGCGTAAACGTCTCGCTGTTGCGATCGGCAGCGACGGCCGTGAAGTCTTGATTGTAGATCTCCGTGAGCGCGAAGGCCCGAGCGGACAAGGAGCCGGCGCGCATCGACTGAAGGTCGCTTCCGATTGATAACTGGCGAATGTAGGTGTTGTTCGTTTGTAGCGGCGTGCCGTTCTCGCGGGCCTCATCGAAGATCGAGCCGCGCAGAAAGACCCGGCCTCTATCTGAAACCAACCGTTGAAGCGTCAGCTCCAGTGTCTTGTGCTCGGCTCCGGCCTTCGTATCGACCACGCCGCGTTGCGCTTCATCGACCAGCACGTAACCATCGGTGTGAAAAACTTCAGCCGAGAGATTTGCCGCCCACTGAAACAATCCGCCGCCGGCGAAGAGCGACATATCCGGAGTCTGCTGGTTACCGTACGAGGCTTCAAAGGAAAGCGCCGCGTCGCGCGCATCGCGGGTGATCAAGTTGATCACCCCGCCGAGCGCGTCCGTGCCGTAGAGACTCGATGCGCCGCCTTGAACGACTTCAATGCGGTTGATCGCTTCGCGGGGAACTCGACCCCAGAAAATCCATCCGCCAAACGGGTCGTTGATGGGAATGCCATCGGCGAGAACGACAGCGCGGCTGGCGCCGCTTGCCCCAACCCCGCGCAGCGACACACCCTGCGAAGTAGGATTCGCGGTGCGGCTGCCTGAGCGGCGAAACAATGAGAAACCCGGAATCTGTCGCAACGCATCGTCAATCGTCAACGCTGCGGTGATTGCGAGATCTTCCTTGGATAGCACGGCAACGCTTGCGGCCGTGTCGCTCACCCGAGTCTCGGTGCGCGAGGCCGTAATCGACATCTGTTCCGATAGCCGTTCCGCAGCGAGCGTAATCCGGATGCGAGCCGAGTCCGCGTCGCCGGCGTTCCAAACGCGACTGGCGGTTTCGAACCCGCGCGCGCGAATGGTCATCATCGCGGCGTCGCCTTGCGCGTCGAAAACGAAACGGCCTTCGGCGTCTGTCGTTCGAGTGACCGTCGCTGCCTTGTCGGCGAACGTGATCTCGGCCCCGGAAATTGGGGCGCCGGCCTGATCCGTTACGACGCCTTCCACCTTCTTGTTGCCCTGAGGCGCCGCGTACGCATGAACGGCAACAGAGAGAGCAACGAGAACGAGTGCGAATTTCAATATCTTCATTCAGCTCACACCTGGGTACGAAATCCGTGCGAATCCGTCAAACCCGTGTCATCGGTGGTCTATGAGTTCGCGGGAATCGTATTGCCAGCGCCGCATAGACCACGGATGACACTGATTCGACTGATTTGCGCGGATACCGCTCCTTCACTAGTGAAGCGCATGTTACAGGTCGCTAGCCTCTCAAGATTAAGCCGGCGTCCCACACACAGGGTGCCCGGCGGGTTAAGGGAGCGCAAATGCTACGACGTGGTCGCCCATCTTAGTTCCCAGCTTTCCGTGCCCGCCCGCGCAGATCACCACATACTGCTTGCCGCCAATTTGATAAGTCATCGGAGTCGCCTGGGCGCTCGCGGGCAGTGGAACCTTCCAAACTTCTTTGCCGGTTTCAACATCGAACGCTCGCAGATAAGTATCCATCGCAGCGGCGATGAACACCAATCCTCCAGCGGTCACCATCGACCCACCGAGGTTGATCGAACCCCAATTCCTGGACTCCGGGAAAAAGCCGAGCTGCGCAATCGTTCCGAGCGGCACTTCCCATCGCACTGCGCCCGTCCCGAGATCGACCGCAGTCAACGCGCCCCACGGCGGCGGATTGCACGGCACGCCGCTCGGGCCGCGAAGGTGCTCGCGATACATCGCATAAGGCGTTCCTGTTTGGCGGCCAAACTCGCCCTTGAATCGGCTCCCTCCCCCCGATGCCCGCAAACTGTTGTACTCTTCGCGCGGGATGAGCTTGACCAGCGTAGCCACCCGATTCGTGTTTGTGATCAACAGCCCGCGGGTCCGATCATAGGACATTCCGCTCCAGTTCATCCCGCCGGCGTTGCCGGGAAAGACGATCGTGCCTTCGAGACTCGGCGGAGTGAATAAGCCTTCCGAGCGAGCGCCGCTGAGGAGCTTGCGGCAAGCATCGCGATCGGCGGGTGTTATTCCGAAGGCGTCCTCTTCGGTGAGCTTCTGCGGAACGATCGCCTTCGGAAGCTTCGGGAAAGGCTGAGTGGGCGAAGCCTCTTCGCCGGGAACGGTGCTCTTAGGCACGGCGCGTTCTTCAACTGGGAACAGCGGCTTGCCGGTCGCGCGATCCAAAACGAAGATATGGCCGATCTTCGTTCCCACTGCGACTGCGGGAATGCCGCGGCCGCCGCGCTTCACCGTGATAAGCATCGGTTGCGAGGCTACGTCGTAGTCCCACAAATCGTGATGCACGACCTGAAAGTGCCAAACGACTTTGCCGGTTGCGGCGCGCAACGCGACCACTGAATTAGCGTACTCGTTGTTGCCTTTGCGTTCGCCGCCGTAGAAGTCGGGGCTCGGGCTGCCGGTCGGGACAAACACCAGATTGCGCTCGGAGTCCACCGAGATGATCGACCAGGCGTTGGCGGCGCCGGTTCGTGTAGCGCTCTCACCTTGCCAGGTCCTTCGCGCGGGATCATTGGTGTCTTTGGGTATGGGGTCCCAACTCCAAGCGAGCTTGCCAGTGCGAGTGTTGTAGGCGCGAACGACTCCGCGCTCGAGCTCGACGCCTCGATTGTCACCCATCGACGAGCCTACGATGAGCAGATCGCCGATCACCGCCGGAGGCGAAGTGACTTGGTAGTCGCCACGATCGACAAGCCTCACGTCGCGAGTCAGGTCAACCTGTCCGTCCTGTCCGAAGTCTTTGCAAGGCTCGCCGGTCGCCGCATCCAGAGCGATCAAGCGCGCATCGATAGTCGCGACATAAATTCGGCGCTTGCCGGTCTTTCGATCTGCCCAGGTGGAAACGCCTCGCGAAGTAATCTCCGAGTAGCCTTTGGTTAGATCGACCTTTGGATCATAGCTCCAGCGTTCGGTTCCCTTCTCAGGATCGAGCGCGATCACGCGATTGAATGGAGTGCTGAGATAGAGGGTGCCGTCAACGAAGATCGGTGTCGCCTCGAACGCAGCGTTGTTCACCGATCGGCCCTTAACGTCCGAGGCCCCGGTTCGATAAGTCCATGCCACCTTCAGAGTTTTAACGGTATCGAGATTGATCTGCTTGAGCGGGGAATATCGCGAGCCTCCGGGATCACGACCGTAAGCGGGCCACTCGCCGTCTTGCTTAGCGGAATCGCTTGCGGCGACCGCATTGAGGTTGAGAAATAAGCTAACTGCAATAGTGACCGCGCTGCAGATTGGCAGCGTACGGGAGAATGAACTTAGACAGCACCGTGGTTTCCCACAACGGGATCGTTCGTGCAATGTTGGAGTGGTTCCTCGCTTCAATTTCTTTCGTCCACCGTTTGCGAAGTATTCATCGCCGGGTCACACGTTCGTTTCAGGCTGGCGTCACGTCGATTTGCGGTATCGAGTATCGTAGATTTATGACGCTTGCGCAAATACGAAGTAGCTCCGGAGTGGTGACTTGGACTGCGATATGGGCTGCGGCGGGGCTCGACAGATTTGGACCGGGCGGCGTGCGCGTCATTTTGGAACAGCCGCGCCCCGCCGCCGCTTTGGCTCAGGCGTCGGGAGTTCGCAAAGACGGAGGATTGACTAGCCAAAGCGCCGCCACTGAACACGCACTACACAGACGCGAATCGGGCGGCGCGCTCCATATGGACTGAGCCGGCCTACGCCGTTTTTGTGCTGATCGAGCGCCTGGGCTACCATCGCCGCGACAACGAAGTCAACGAACTCGCGGAGTAGCTAAAGGGAACAGACCGCGGATGACGCGGATGCGACGGATTTTCACGGATAATATCCGCGTAAATCCGCCCAATCCGCGTCACCCGTGGTCTAGCCGCCTTGTTGCTGACCATGCCAATCTCTACTTGCTCTTCGAATAACTCACGCGCCAGATCTTGTTCGCACCATCGTCCGTGATCAGCATCGAACCGTCCTTCAACACCAGCAAGCTGACCGGCCGGCCCCACACTTCCGCTTTGTCTTCTCCAAGCATCCAGCCGGTGACGAAATCATCGTAGCCGCCCACCGGCTTCCCGTTCTTGAATCTTATGCGAATGATCTTGTAGCCGGTGCGGTTCGTGCGATTCCACGATCCGTGCAACGCTACAAACGCGTCGCCCTGGTAGTCAGACGGAAACGACTTGCCTTCGTAGAAGACCATACCCAGAACCGCTGAATGAGCCTGAATCAAAACGTCCGGCACAACCGCTTTCGCCACAAGGTCCGGGCGCTCGTCTTTGCGACGCGGGTCCTCGTGTTGACCGATGTATCCGTAAGGCCAACCGTAGAACGCACCGTCTTTGATAGCCGTTACGTATTCCGGAACCAGATCCTCCCCGATCAGATCGCGCTCCTCGACCGCCGCCCAGAGCTGTTTAGTCGTCGGGTTCCACGCAAGTCCGACAGGATTGCGAGTACCGCTCGCGTAGATGCGATGACCCGTCCCGTCGGGATTGTATTCGGAGATCGCCGCGCGGATCGGCGGTTCGCCCGCGTTCACATTGGACCCAGAGCCGACGGCTACGTACATCTTCGTGCCCGCCTGATTGAAGATCACGTTGCGAGTCCAATGTCCGGGCCCGCCGGGAAGCTCAGCAATCTTCTCGGGCTCGCCCGCGGCCTGGGTCTGACCCGACTTGTACTTGAACCGCACGATGCCGTTGATATTGCCGACATAAAGGTAGTCGCGCCAGAATGCGAGCCCGAACGGGCGTGTTAGACCCGTAGCGAACACGAACCGCTCGTCGACCCGGCCGTCGCCGTTCGAATCACGCAGGATCGAGACGCGGTTGGCTTGCGGTTCACTGACGAACACATCCCCGTTTGAAGCAAGCGCCATCGACCGCGGCTGCTGCAAATCGCCTTCGGCAAAAACGTCGATCTGAAAGCCCGGCGGCAGCGTCAACTGCGCGCCCTCCGGCCTCGGAATGACGCGCGACTGATTGCGCGGCCCAGTGAGCACCTCCGGTGGCGGCAGGTCCGAGACCTTTATGTCATAGTGGCGAAGCTCGTTTGGCCGCGAGGTCTTTATCGGCGACTGTGCGCAGGAGAAACCGACTAGGATGAAGGAGCCAACGACCAGAACCGAGACGCATGCAAAGGCCCATCTGATTGAAGCAGCGACGTTCCTAAATCTCATTCTTACCTCCGAGCTGGATATCGATGTGTTACACAATTCTCCCACAAAGCGAGGCGAATCAAAAAGGTTGGTAGTGTCGAAATCTTGTGTTGATACTGTCTAGTCGACCTACACAAAATTAGGACACCACCAAAAGTTTGGGGGGAGGCTCGAGCCCTTTTCTTGTGCCCGCGGGCTGTCGATCATTTATAATCGGGCAATGCCGAAGCGACAGATCGGGGTGGAAGTTTTGATAGAAGACCATCTCTGGAGCGAAGCTCAAAGCCAATACGTGTATTCGTTTCGCTGCCCGGCCTGCAGCCAGTTGAGACTCATCCCCGAACTTGGAATCTACCGATGCGACTGCGGCTCCTGGCTGATCGTAACCAATCAGAGATGAGAGAATGATGCGTGATGCGTGAAACGTGATGCGTGATGCGTGATGCGTGAAACGTGATGCGTGATGCGTGATCGCGACTCGTGCGGCGACAATGATAGTATCCGGTCTGTCACGCATCACGCATCACGCATCACGCATCACGCATCACGGTTCACGCATCACGGTTACTTCACAACAAAAAAACAGGATAGGGGGGAACGGCTATGACGGAAGCAGCGGCCCAGTTCGGGCTATCGAGTATCGGACAGATTTCAGTAAACACTCACGACGTGAAGAAGGCGATCGCATTCTATCGCGACACGCTTGGAATGAAGTTCCTGTTCGACACGGGACACATGGCTTTCTTCGATTGCGGCGGCATACGGCTTATGCTCTCTACGCCGGAAAAGCCTGAGTACGATCATCCGAGTTCGTTCATCTACTATCGAGTTGCGGATATTCAGCACGCGTATGAGCTTCTGTTGTCGCGCGGCGTACACTTTGAAGAGAAGCCCACCTTCGTCGCGCGGCTTGCTGATCACGATCTGTGGATGGCTTTCTTCCGCGACGTAGACAACAATCCGCTGGTGCTGATGAGCGAAGTACCGCGGGCCTGATCACTCCCTCACTGGGCGCTATCATCGTGGAGCTTGAAGAAGACCTCGAGCGTTACCTGGTATTCGATCTCGCCGTCTCGGATAGCGCCCCGTTGCTCGCAGACTTCAAACCAACGCAGATCGCGGATCGTCTTACCTGTACGCTCGATTGCCACTTCGATCGCATTGCTGAAGCTCTCGTTCGAGGTCCCGACGATTCTAATCCCTTTGAAAACGTCTTTTGCCATTGCCTCTCCTCTCGATCGTTGATGCTCCTACGTTAACACACCGCGCGATCAGTAAGAACGTGGAAGAAGAGCATGGAGTTCAGGCTTTAGCCTGGTTGTGTGTCGGACAAGGAATGTACAACCAGGCTAAAGCCTGAACTCCATGCCCTTCTTTCTCACGCGTCTCTTTTTGCCGCGCCTCGGTAAATCTCTCCCAGGATCCGCGGGGTGTCGGGCATCTGGTAGCGATCGAGCTCGATCATCTCAAAACCCGCCGCTCTGATCATCTGATCGATCTGTCGATTCATATTGCAGCCGCATCCAATGAGCTTCTCAACTGGGTTCCAGAAGTCCTGCCGTTTTGCGACTCGCGGATCATCGCTGCGGCCGTGCTCTAGAAAAACGTACTCGCCTTCGCGATTGAGTACGCGCCGGATCTCTGCGAGTGCCGAGGCGGCGTCGCGTATCGAGCAAAGAGTGAACGTAGTAACGACACCATCAAACGCCTCGTCTTCGAAAGGAAGTCGTCCGCTCGCGTCGAGCTTGATCAGCTCGACGGGCAAACGGGCTTCGGCGATTCTCTTGTCGACTCGGCGCGGCAGCATCCGTTCACTATCGATGGCGGTCAGCCTCGTCACCTGCCGCGGATAGAAGCCCAGATTCAGCCCCGTCCCGAAGCCGACTTCAAGCACGTTTCCGCGCAACCGAGCCAGCGCTTTGCGGCGTTGTTCTTGAACCATCGCGTTTCCCAGACCCCAATCAAGAAGGCGCGGGAAAACATAGTTTGAATAGATGCCCATCTCGATTTTGGATTTCCGATTTTGGATTTTGGATTTGGATTTGGATTCTCGTCTGCACGATCTTCAATCCAAAATCGCAAATCCAAAATCTATCGCTTGGAAGTTTTCAGTTTCTGCGCGAGCATCCACCCAAACAGTTCGGGCTCGGCGTAAGCCTTGTCCCACGAGTTGTGACCGATCCCTTCATACTCGTTGTAGCGAACGTTTCCGCCCGCCGCCTTCAAAGCCTCGACCATCTTACGAGACTCGGAGACAGGCACAACCGGATCCGCTGCTCCGTGAAAGACCCACACCGGAGTCTTACCAACCTTCGAAGCGACGGCGCCATAGGGATCAGCCGCAGTACCGGGAGGTGCTGCTTCAGGTGGGAGCGAGAGCCGTGGCGGAGGGCGAACGCCTCCGCACACGACAGCATAAGCGGCGAATCTGGCGGGGTTGCTTGCAGCCATGAACCACAAGCCGTAGCCGCCCATCGAGAGACCTGTAAGATATGTTCTCTTCGGATCGCCGTTGAATTCTTCGACGGCTTGGTCGAGCGCCTTCAAGGCTTGCGCTTGCATATCGCGCTCGGTCCACCAGCGGTTCCGGGGACATTGCGGAAGGACGACAATGAAACCGAGGCTCTCGCGCTGCCGCAAAAGCGCAGGGCCGATGCCCACGTTGGTTTGAGCCACGTTGTCGTCGCCTCGCTCGCCCGCGCCGTGAAGAAAAAGAATCACCGGCCACTTCTTCTTCCTGGTCCATCCCTTCGGTGTGAAAACCCTAAAGCGATACTCGGTCGTCCCGATCGTGATAGCGCGATTCTGAAACGCTTCACCATCCTGGCTGGCGCGACCCGGCAACGCCAGCAACAGGGCGCCGGTCAGCGATAGCATTGTCACTCCTCTAGCCGTGAACATCCCGATTCCTCCCGCAACATCTTAATCACGCGAAGAGAATCAGCACAATGCCGTAAGCGAACTGCCCTCTGCCTTAACGAGTCGATGACACGATCATTTAAAGTGCAATAAAAGGGCAATCCCACCAACGCAGTTGGTGGTTCGTTCATACTCAGCCTACAACGATGATGCGTGCCGATCCGCTCGTGGAATTCAACCAACGCAGTTGGTGGTTCGTTCATACTCAGGCTACAACGACAATCCTTGACCTTCTTGAACAGCTTTCTCGAATGTAGGCCGGGTATGAACCATCCACCAACTGCGTTGGTGGGATTCAAAAGTAGGCGTGACCGTCTTCGAATGTAGGCCGAGTATGAACCATCCACCAACTGCGTTGGTGGGATTCAGAAATAGGAGTGTGCGTCTTCGAATGAGGCCACCGCCTCGGCGGCATTCGTCTAGAAGCCGAGACGCTGCTTCAACGCCCGCACCCGATCGCGGGCCACCGGAAGCTCGGTCCGCTTCTCGTCTTTCAAGCGCACGACCACGCCTCCCGCGAACCACGAATGCACCTCCCGCACGTGATCCAGGTTCAGCAACGTCGAGCGATGTATGCGAATGAACTTGTTGGGATCGAGCTTTTGCTCGAGCTCGCCGATCGTCGAGTCGACGACGTAACTCTTATCCGAAGTCACGGCATAAGTCAGCTTGTCCCTGGCAAGAAAATGCGTGACACGGCGAAGCGCGATGAACTGAACGCGGTCGCCGCTTCGTGACGCGACCTTATCCGCGTAACCGGCTCCGCCTGATCGCAACGCCGCGGCGAGACGCTCGACTACGTCGCGAAGGTCGGGTCTTGTCGCGCTTCCGCGAAGCCGCTCGATCTTATCGATCGCGCGATCGAGATGTTCGCTTTCTATTGGCTTGAGCAGGTAGTCGATCGAGTTCACTTCGAACGCGCGCAGCGCATATTGATCGAACGCGGTCGTAAATACGACCAGCGGCTGCGAGGCCAGCCGCGACAGCAGCTCGAACCCGTTCAGCCCGGGCATCTGGATGTCGAGAAATAAGGCGTCCACGTTCTCGGTGGATAGAAAACCGAACGCGGCCTCGGGATCGGTGGTGCTGCCGACGACTTCGACTCGGCCGGTAGCCTTTAGCAAGCGCGCAAGCCGCTTCAACGCGAGCGGCTCATCGTCTACAAGAAAAACGCGAAGTAGAGGTTGAGTCGCGCTCATACTGGTGCACGCGTATGGGAGCGCGGCGGCCCGCCCCGCCGATTGCGCCCTAAGCTTAAGTCCTAAACATAGGCGGGCGGGACTCCAGCGCTCCAGGGAATCGAGATCGTAACCGCGGTAAGATTATCGCGTCTCGACAACTCCAGCGCTGCCTGCTCATCAAACAGCGCGGTCAATCGCGACTGAAGATTGTCCAGCCCATGACCGGCTTTGATGGCATCCGCATTGAAGCCGGGCCCGTCGTCGCGAACTTCGATGGTCACTCGACTGCCGGCCAAACGCGCGGTGATGCGAACTTCGCCGCCCTCGCGCCTCGCCGCAACCACGTGCTTCAGACTGTTCTCGACCAGCGTCTGCACGGACAAAGGCGGAACCTCGATCGCTTGAAGCTCAGCCGGAACATCAATCGAGTAGTGCAGCTTATCGCCAAAGCGCGCCTTCTCGATTTCGAGATAGTCATTGACGATCTTCAGCTCACGGCCGAGCGGCACCGTGCTGGTTTGATTCGAATCGAGCGAGAACCGCAGAAGGGCGGCCAGCCGTTCCACCAATCGCTCGGCCAGCTTCGGGTCCTCCTGAATCAACGATGAAATCGAGTTGAGCGTGTTGAACAAGAAGTGAGGATGGATACGCGACTCGAGCGAAGACAGCCGCGCTTCGATGGCGAGCTTGCGCGCGCGCTCTTCTTCGAGCTCTTTCAGTTGGAGCTTGCGAGTCGTTACTTCAAGTCTATGCTTCAGGCCTTCGTACAGGTACCTGCTCACGCCGATGATCAGCGCGATTACTATCGCCACCACAAGCGTAGACCGAAAGTACACCCAGTAATGCGCCGGCGGAAAGATGCCCATCCTGGTCAAGATGAACACCGCGATCAAGCAACCAATCGCCGACAGCATGAGCAGAGTGGTCACGTAGTAAACCCAGCTAAGAGGGAACGGCTGACGTGCGCAGTGAGGCGCTACCCGAGGCATCACCAGCGCCATTATGGTTCCGCAGCAGTTGGCGTAGACGAGCGACGTGATCAGCACGCTGACGAGCTGCGAACTCGTCATACTGGTGGTCAATAGCCAGTTCAGCACGAGCACGGCCAGCGCGGAAGAGGCGTTGACACACAGGATCAGAACGAGCGTAAGCGCAAATGATTTTCGCCTTGCCGGTTGATCAGCGATGCTGCTCATCTTTACGCTGCATAATCGGATGAACGGCAGGAAAGGGCAGACAAAGCCCGTTACTCGGCGAAATTCGCCGACTTGTTGCACCTGGGTTATGAGGAATCGCGGTCGCGATCGAGAACCCTACGGCCTTCTCTTTTCTAGCTCATCGATCATTATGCTTCTGACGTCCAGCTCCTCCCCGGCCACCGACTGCAGTGCGTCTACAGCACTATTGAAGTGAAAAGTGTCGCGATCGCCCCCGAACATGTACCACTCAGGCACGCGTCGCCCTACGAGCGAATATGCCCAGTACATCAACGAGGCGTACATATCAACGTCTTGGTTGCTCCGTTGAATGTTCTCAATGTTGCGCACCCCGATTCGAATTCGAGACTCGCTGATGTGAATTGAATTCACAGAATCACTCATACAAGTACCTCCCTTTTGTGTCCCCATATCCAGTCGGAGGTTCAGTCTCTCGTCAGGTTAGGGCGGTAAAGTTTAAGGCATCTGTCAAATGGCGAGTGAACGACATGGCGCCCCGCTGGGGCGCGTATCTCTCTGGACATTCTCTATAAACATGCAACCCCTAACGGAGTTGCGGGCGCAGACCGGACAGTCTTTGAGTAACTCCGTCGCTCTCGGCGCGGCGTTCCACGGCGAGATTCTGACCCAATCACTCGGCAGTACTTGATCGAGAGCCGGGCGATCGGCTACGTTTGTTCGTGCTATGAGAAGACTAAACACCGCCGCGATAGTACTGACGTTTCTGATCCAAGCTCCGGTGCTGCATGCCGACGATGGGATGTGGACCTTTGACAATCCGCCGCGCAAGCAGTGGAAAGAACGCTACAAGTTCGAGCCCGCTGACGCGTGGCTTGAACACTTGAGGCTCGCGTCGGTGCGCTTGAACGACGGCGGCTCCGGATCGTTCGTCTCGCCCGACGGATTGATGGTGACCAATCAGCACGTCGCGAGCGGCCAGCTTCAAAAAGTCTCGACCAAAGAAAAGGACTACACCAAAGAAGGCTTCTACGCGCGAACAAGTGATGAAGAGCTTAAATGCCCCGACCTCGAATGCAACGTGCTCATCTCCTATGAAGACGTTTCTGCTCGCGTGCAATCGGCCGTCAAGCCGGGCGCTTCCAACAAAGAAGCGAGCGAGCAGCGCAAAGCCGTCATCGCGGCGATAGAGAAGGAAGCTGCGGCGAAGACCGGCCTGAAGTGCGACGTCATCTCGCTGTATAGCGGCGGCGAGTACTGGTTGTATCGCTTCAAGAAGTACACCGACATTCGCCTGGTCTTTGCGGTCGAGGAGCAGATCGCTTTCTTCGGCGGCGACTACGACAACTTCACCTATCCGCGTTATGACCTCGATGTAGCTTTCTTCCGCGCCTACGAAGACGACAAGCCGGCGAAAACCCCGCACTACTTCAAGTGGTCCGCCGCGGGACCGGGCGACAGCGAGCTCATCATCCTGCCAGGCAATCCAGGCTCGACTGCCCGGCTGCTGACGCTCGCCCAAATTCAATATCAACGCGATGCCGGCAATCCGCTTCAAAAGCAGGTTTGGACTTCCCGCCGCGATGCGCTGATGCGCTACGCCGAGCGCGGGCCGGAGCAGGCCCGGCAAGCGGGCACGACAATCCGCTCGCTTAACAACTCGCTCAAACGGCTGGCCGGCCAGCAAGAAGGCTTGATGAACTCGCGGATGATGGGGAAGAAAGAAGCCGAAGAGAAAGCGCTACGCGACGCGGTCGCGGGGCGAGCCGATGTGAAAAAGGCTTACGGTGGGTCGTGGGAGCAGATAGCCTCGGCTTACAGCGAGCTTCCGGCGATGGCCGCGCGGATCGCGTTCTCGAATCTCACGCCCTCGCGTCTGGGAACGATCGCGTCCCAACTTGTGCGTTACGCCGAGGAAATACAGAAGCCGAATGACAAACGCTACGACGAGTTCCGCGACTCGAAGCTCTCGTCGTTCACGTTCGCGCTGATGTCGCCCGCGCCGATTTATCCGGAGATGGAAGAAGCGGTGCTCACGGCCTGGCTCGAAGAGGGGCTCAAGTCTCTTGGCCCGAACGACCAGTTCATCAAAGCTGCGCTCGGCGGCTCGACTCCCGCCGCAGTGGCGAAGCAAGCAGTCAGGGGAACAAAACTCGGCACCGTCGCATCGCGCGAGGCGTTGCGGTTGGGCGGCGCCGACGCGATCGCTAAGGCAGACGATCCGATGATCGTGCTGGCGCGGCGCATCGAGCCGATCATTCGTGAGCTGCGCGCCTGGAACGAAGAGAAAATCCTGAACGTCGAAGCGAGCGCCGGCGAGATGCTCGCCAAGGCACGATTCGCGGTTTACGGAAAGAGTTTACCGCCCGACGCGAACTTCAACTTGCGAATCAGCTACGGGCGGGTGTTGGGTTACGAAGAAGACACGACGCTTGTGCCCTACAAGACGACCTTCTTCGGGTTATACGACCGCGCTCGGAGCTTCGACGAGAAGCCGCCTTACGATCTGCCCGGGCGCTATCGTGAAGGCAAAGACAAATTGGATCTCTCAACTCCGTTGAACTTCGTGTACACGGCGGACACGATCGGCGGAAACTCAGGCAGCCCGGTGATCAATCGCAACGGCGAGTTGGTGGGGTTGAACTTCGACAGCAACATACAGAAGCTGCCGAATCGCTACTGGTACGTTGATGAAGCAGAAGGCGGCCGCGCAGTCGGGGTTCACAGCGCGGCGATCATTGAGGCGATGAAGAAGCTGTACGGGGCGGACAAGCTGGTGAAAGAAATTCTTGGTCAGTAGACGCGGTAATCGTTCTTTTACTGCGAGGCCGTCGCTGAGATTGACTAATTGCCGCGTCAGAGCAGGCTTATACTTCGGGTATCGCCGTGCAGAAGGCAGTCTTGAAACTGTGAAGAGCACAACCACGCTTTGCGGCAGAGGCATAAACGGAGGATCAAACGCTATGGCAGTACCAGGAATTGAGCACCGCGTTGCTGCACTGGAAGCGGAGATGGCGCGGGTGAAAGAGCAATTGGAGAAAGCTGTCCCCTCACAGGGAGACTGGCTGGATGAAATCTATGGCGCCTTCGCGGATGATCCGCACTTCGAGGAGGCTATGCGGCTGGGAAGAGAATACAGGGAGTCACTGCGTCCCGCAGCATCCAGGAAACCGGCCCGCAAAGCAGCGAAGAAAGTGGTGAAAGGGCGTCGGCGTTGAATGTACATACTAGACACTGACCACCTGAGTCTGTTGGGACGAGCCAACAGCTTGGAGGAGCAGATGCGTGGCTGGATGGCACATCTGGCGCGAGCTCGCGTGCTAGCTCAGCAAATCGAAGCCTATCATCGGCTCAAGGAGTTCTTGGATCGCTATCTGAAGGTCACTGTACTCGAGTTTGATGAAGCGGCAGCCATCGAGTTCACGCGGCTGCGAAGTCTGCGCCTTCGCGTTGGAACGATGGATTTGAAGATCGCGGCAATTGCGCTCACACACGATGCAACAGCGCTTACCAGAAACGTCAAAGACTTCGGTCTTGTACCCGGCTTACGCGTAGAAGATTGGACGCGATAACCGGTCCGAGAGAACCTTAGCCAGTAGAACGCAGTGGGCGTGCCCGAGAACTCTATAGTCTTGAAGTCGAGTAAGACGATGAGTGAATCTGACGAGGGACCAAGCATCTACGAGAATTGGAAAGCTGCGTTGCTTGGCAACGGCTCGAGAGGTAGCGGATTACCTGGGATCGACCAAGAAGTTTTTCGACTTCGTTCTCGCGTTCCTCCCAGATCCTCCTTCCGTCCGGCCTTATGAGTGGGCTCAACATTCCTGGGACACAAAACCTATGAAGGCATCTCTGAAGACGATTTACAAGTATCGATCAAAAGCCCTTCACGGCGGGAAGCCCTTTCCCGCGCCAATGTGTCACTCCCCAGATAGGCTCGGGCTGGAAGTAGGCTTGGGAGAAATACCTACCGGCCTAGCCACAAGTACTAAAGGAGGAACTTGGCTAAATGAGGACACGCCAATGCTGTTGCATACCTTTGAGTACATTGTTCGTGGAGCCTTGCTCAACTGGTGGCAATCACTGACTCTTGACCGACACTGAGCCACGCAACATCAACATACGGTTGGTTGTCGTTATTAGAGGGCCGAGCTACGGCAATCGCGCCCGTGCCGCACCTAGCTTGCTTCCGCACCTTTGCTGTGAAGATCAGCACAGGTTAGAGTGGCAGCGTAGCGGCGCTCAGAACTCGTTCCATCCGAGGTAACAGATGAAGCTAACAATAGAGTTGCCAGATAGCTTGATTGCACAGCTTAACGAACGGCAGATTCCCGAAGAAGAGATGAAGGCGGTCGCTGTCGCGGCCTTAGAAACATGGCTTTCTCAACAGCATTCAACGAATGGTGGCCGCTTTACTGAAAGCGCTGTCCCTTTCGTTCGCCGGTTGATCGCAGAGAATCGCGAGCTTTTTGACGCGCTGGCTCAACGGCAGCAACGCCGGTAAGGATCACCGCCGCGGTTAAAACAGTTGGCTTACTGCCGGCGTGACTCAGCCTCAGAAGCCGCGCGGCCTCCCTCCGCCCCCGCGGCCAGTCGCCCTTCCCACCACTTCAGCTCTTGATAGTAGCGATGCACGGTGTTCCACGGCGTCCAGCCGCCGTGATATGAATCAGGGTAGCGGATGAACATGGCCGGAACCCGCCGCTTCTTGAGCGCCGTGTACATCTGTTCCGCCTGTTCTATCGGCACCCGCAGATCCGATTCGCCGTGGACGAACAGCGTCGGCGTCGTGACGTTTGCCACGTGAGTGATCGGTGAAAGCTTGACCAAAAGCTCCCTGCTCTTCGGCTCCCACGGCGACCCGAAGAACTCACTCTCCTTGGTGCGCGGAATGTCAGCGGTGCCATAGTCGCTGATCCAGTTTGAAATACCCGCGCCCGAAATCGCCGCTGCAAACCGGGTCGTTTGCGTGATGATCCAGTCAGTCAGAAAGCCACCGTACGAATAGCCGGTTACACCCATTCGCTTTTCGTCGATCGCATACCGCTTCACCACGTAATCCACTCCGGCCATCACATCCTGGTAATCCAGAACTCCCCAGCCGCCCCAGGTGCCCCACAAAAACTTCTCGCCGTATCCAGTCGAGCCGCGCGGGTTTGTGTACAGCACAACGTAGCCGTTAGCCGCCCACAACTGAAACTGAAACGAGAAGTCGTTGCCGTAAGCGCCGTGTGGTCCGCCGTGCGTGCTCAGAATCAACGGATACTGACGCTTCGCCGGGTCGTAATCGCGCGGCCGCAATACCCAGCCTTCGATCTCGGCGCCGTCTTTGCTGGGATAGAGGATCCGCTCGGCCCGGCTCAAGTTCAGTTCGCTCATCAGCGCGTCGTTGAAACCTGACAGCTTCCTTTCATTCGCGCCGTCCATTTGCGAGGCGAAGACTTCAGAGGCATGTGTGGAATCAGTTGCCGCATATGCCACACGGTCGAACGCTGCCGAGATGCTGAACCCGCTCATGCCGCGTTCGCCACGCGTGACTTGCTCAACCAAGCCGCCGCCAGCCGGGACTCGAAACAGATGCGCGCTGCCGCCGATGCCGCCGTTGAAATAAATGAAGCGCCCGTCCGCGCTCCACATGGTGTTGCCGGCCAGCAGGTCCCAGCTCGCGGTGAGGTTCTTCAGCGCACCGCCTTCGGCTGGCACGCTGTACACATCTACCGGCGCGCCATGATTCTGTTTCGCCGCAATCACCGCAGTCAAACTCTGCTGGCGGCGGAAGACTATGTTGCGCCCATCAGGCGAAAACGAAGGAGCGCTATGATTAAAGCCGTCATCGGTAAGCCGTTTGATCTGACCCTCGATCGTCACCATCCACAAATCGGATCGCTCATATGTGTACTCGTCGCGCTGGTGAGCGTTGGCCTCGATAACCAGCGCCCCGCTGTCGGGACGCCAGGCTGCCGACTGCACGTTCACGCCGAGATGAGTGATCTGCTTCGGGTTTCCGCCGGATCGAGGCACGAGGTATAGCTCGTCGGGCGGCGTCGCCATCGGATCGCGCGGATCCGGCAAGTAACCTCGTCCATCAAACCGATAGTCCATCCAATCGAACACGCGCCCTTTGAAGCGTTCGTTAATCTGGCGTTCGAAATCTGACGCGTACTGTTTAGGAGGTCTCGCCGCCGGCGGTGTCTTTTTGGTGAAGGCGATCCATTGATTGTCCGGGCTGAAGATCGGCGTCCCCGCGACTCCCGGAATTTGGAACGGCTCTCCGGCCGGCTGATTCCCGGGGCGATCAATGGTCAGAAACCAGATCGGGTTTGCCTCTTCCCCTGCGGTAGCGGCCGCTCTTCGGCGCGAGTTGAAAGCGATCAGCTTGCCGTCCGGACTCCAACGCGGATTCGAAGCATTGGCGGCCGGGTTCGTTATCCGCCTTGGCGCCGTGGAAGCATCGAACGGAGCAAGCCAGATTTCGCTATTGCGGCGGTTCTCGGCTTCGACGATGTAAGTGCGCACGAACGCCACCCAGAGGCCATCGGGAGAAATGGCTGGGCTGCCGATGCTCTCCACGCGATAGTAGTCTTTCAGCTCCAGGGCGCGCCCGGTTTGTGACGGGGCCGGGCTATTCTGGTGCGCTCCGGCTGCCCGAACCGGTTCAGGCAGGGACGACAGCGCGAACCAAAATGCCAAAGCGAGACAAGCCGCACGTGACGTTTTACACTTGAACGAGATGCTTCTCGGCATACTCACCTCCACCGGCTGAACTACCATTCGAACCTGGAGTGTAGAAGGCTGTACTTCGATCCACCGGTCGCCTACTCATATCGCAACGCTACGATCACGTCAACCCCGCCTATCTTGCAGACCCATGAACGATAGTGCTTTCTTTAGAGTCGTTTTCGAGAGATATTATCTTTGCTCGAGAAGTTGATTGTCCTCGAGTTGCCCGCGCGGCTTGAGCAGTTAATCATTTAGAGGGAGGAGTCAAATGCGAGTCATCACAACAGCGCTCTCGATATTGATTTTCGCTGCTTTGTTAGGAACGGCGGTTAAGGGTTATAGGGAGCATTCCTTCGCATCCACCAGTGAAGGTGCGCAGGATACCGCCTATCTCGACCGGCGAATCACTATGCTGGAAAACAAGCTCAACACAGTCGAATCAAGCTTGAGAAGGCTCGAGTCCCAGGCGATGAGTCCGGAACGCTCCGCGCCGAGTCAGCCTGGCCGGGACCCCGAGACGTCGGTGTTGCGGAGCGAAGTAGAACTACTGAAAATGCGCGTGAGAGATCTTGAATGCGGACTCTTACACCTTGATGAGCGAACTCTATCGGCCAGCGCCAAAGAGGCCAGGAAGCGAACTGGCTTGCAACCGATGGAGCATTGCCGGCTCAACCCGGAAGCGCCGGTTCAACTCTTTACGCAGAGGTGAGCGACCTCAACGCAGAGGCCAACAAGTCACCTCTGATTTCTCGTTCGCCTTCGTTGCTTGACGAAAAAACAGCTTTTGAGACGCAAGAAGCGCTTGAGGAGTAAGCTGCGCAGGTCAGCCCTCGTGTGGTCTGCGGTTGCGGTTCCACTTGAGGCTAGCTTCCAACCTTTTCCAGCTTGTCCAGCCGCTCTCCCTGGTCTCTCAAATCCGCGTAGAGTTCCCCTATGCTACGATTGAACAAGTCGAACTGGTGTCGGAGCTTGCGAAAGCCCTTCTCCATTTCTTGCCGCAATGTTTCAATGTCAGCCTTGACCTCGGTTCGGAATTCGTTGAGATCAGCTTTGAACTCGGTTCGAAGTTCCTGGAGATCAGCCTTGACCTCGGTTCGGAGTTCAGTCAATTGGGCTTGCACCGCCTCCCACATTGGGAGAGTGTCTTTTAGCCGTTTATCAACCTTCGTCTCGAGGCTATCCAGCCGCGTCTCCAGCCTCTCAACAGCGGCGATGATTCGGTCGAGCTTCTCGTCTTGCGAGCCGTTCAGCTTTTGTGTCAGGTCCTTGCTCATAACTACCTCCGGTAAGAGCTAGGCGCCGTTCACCCAGGATTCGACAACCTGCGCTGATTATAATCGCGCTCGTCTCAAGAGTAAAAAGAAAACCTGAGCACCTTGCGAACTCGGATGAACTCAAACAAAATGGGCCGACCCAATGAAGATCACCGCCACGGTTATCACGCTTAACGAAGAGCACAACATAGCGGACGCGCTCGAAACGCTTTCGTGGGCAGACGAGATCATCGTCGTAGATTCGGAGAGCACCGATCGTACGGTTGAAATCGCCAGGCGGTTCACCGATCGAGTGTTTGTCAAATCATGGCCCGGTTACTCGGCGCAAAAGAATTTCGCCGCCGAGCAGGCAAGCAACGATTGGATCTTGAGCCTGGACGCTGACGAGCGTGTTTCGAAAGAACTGGCCGGCGAGATACGACAGCTCAAGAGCGGCGCCGAACCTGAGGCGGCGGTTTTCCGAATACCTCGACGCACGTTTTATCTCGGTCGCTGGATAAAGCATTCCGGCTGGCGTCCCGATTACAAGCTGCGGCTCTACCATCGCAGGCGGGCTCGCTGGCGAGGCGACTATGTACACGAGACTCTGGAGGCTGATGGAACGGTGGAAACATTGCGCGGCGACTTGCTTCACTACACCGTTCGCAACGCATCCGAGCATCAGCTAAGGATGGACCGCTACACGACCCTTGCCGCGGAGCAAAGTTACTCGCAAGGCAAGCGTGCGTCGTTGGTCTCGCTACTTGTTTCGCCGGTCGCTGTGTTCCTTCGCTCGTACATACTCAAGCTTGGCTTGCTGGACGGCGTGCCGGGTTTCGCGATTGCGCGCTTCGCGGCCCACTACGAGTTTCTAAAGAATCTGAAATTGTGGGAGATGAGAATGAAACGTGATGCGTGATCCGTGATGCGTGATACGTGATGCGTGCTGCGTGATCGGCCAAGTGACAGCACCTTGCCCTTCACGCATCACGGATCACGCTTCACCCATCACGCTTCCCTTCCCCGATCACTTCGCTGTAGAGCGCCTCGATTTGATCGATGATCTGCTCGCGGCCGAAGCGCGCGTAAACATCCCGCTGCCCCTGAACCGACAACCGCTCGCGAAGCGGCGCGTCCGAAACCAACCACAGCAGCTTGTCCGTGAGCGCATGAACGTCGCGCGGCGGAAACAACAACCCGGTCACGTTGTCCTTGACGATTCCGGCGATGCCTCCGACATTCGAAGCGAGCACGGCACGTCGCGCGGCCATAGCTTCGATGGTCACCAGCGAGAAGCCTTCGTCCCAAGACGGAACGACAACCACATCGACCGCTGCAAGCAGCTCGGGGATGTGCCGGACTTGACCCGTGAATCGAACCTTCTCGCCAACACCGAGTGAAGCAGCCAGCCGGTTCAGGTGAGCGGTGAACGGGCACTCCTCTTCGTGCTCTTCTCCGACGATCAGGAACTCCACATCCGCGCGCATTCGCGCTACCGTGGCCGCCGCGCGAATGAACTCCTCCTGGCCTTTCGCGGGCGTCACCTGACCTATACAGGCGACGGCTATGTTAGCTCGCAGGCGGAACATCGCTCTGGCGGCATCGCGTTCGATTGGTTTGAAGCGCTCTGGATCAATCCAGTTCGGCAGGGTGCGCACCCGCTCATCGGGAAGCCCGAGGCGCTCAATTACCGACTCGCGCACGCTGTCTGATACCGCAATCACCGCCGCCACGTCGCGCAGCATCCATCGATAAAGCGCGTGGCGCTTCAGCGGCAGGTAATGATGCCGAGTCAAGATGAGCTTGACTCCGTTTGTTTGTCGGCACGCGAGCGCCGCCACCAGGTAGTCGCGTCCCATGTGTGCGTGAACGATTTCGATCCCGTGCGCGTCTACAAGCTCGGTGATCGCGCGCGCCGACTGAAGGTCGAGAGAGTGTCGAAGCGGCATCTCGTGCCACGAGGCAATCACCCCCGCAAGCGGGCCGCGCAGCGGACTCTCAGGTCTGACCGCGAGATAGATCGCGTGCCCTCGACTGGCCAACGCGCGCACGAGGTCGGCGACGTGAACCTCTCCGCCGCCCATCTCGCTCGCCGAGCAAACCTGGAGGATCTTCATGGGAGTTCCTCGAACGCGCAGGCGAACCGTTGCGCACCACGTGAATTGCTATCGATCGAGTTGCGAAGCTGGTGCAATGGCCAAGCTTGACAATAGTGCGCGGCCCTAATTTAATCCAGATGATCCGTTGGATCAATCCAGATGATCCGTTGGATCAATCCACCGCTCGCCAAAGTTCGCACAGACTTCGCTGAGTTGATGAGAAAGCGAAACCGCGCAACGCGTAGTCGGCGATTCGTTCTCGGCGAGCAAGAAAGGTGCTGATGGAATATCTTCCGCCTTACTCAATAGGCGCTGTTGTTTTCATTTTTGGCCTGCTGATCGGGAGCTTTCTCAATGTCGTCATCTATCGGCTGCCGCTGGGCGAATCCATCGTCTTTCCGGATTCGCATTGTCCCTCCTGTAACGCTGAGATCAAGTGGTATGACAACGTTCCTGTCGTCAGCTACGCGCTTCTACTTCAAGGACGTTGCCGAAACTGCCGTGCACGAATCTCGCCGATTTATCCCGCGGTGGAATTGTTAGTCGGGTGCCTTTATCTTTTCCTTTTCATAATCCACCGAGATCAAATCAACACTGCGCCGTGGCTGCCCCTGGTCGTCGACGTCGTTTTCGTTTCGTTGATCGTCCCGCTGGTGTTCATCGATTTGCGCCACAAGCTTCTGCCAAACGCGATCACCTATCCCGGGCTGGTGCTGCTCCTGGTGTTGCGTGCCATTGCTCCGGACCCCTGGATACTATCTCACGCGCCCAAGCTTTTCGGGCTCGAGAGCGCGCCGGTCTGGGCGCAGTCATTGTTCGGGTCTGTGCTGGGCGCGGTTGTCGGCGGGGGGAGCTTGTGGCTGGTGCGGGAGGCATATTATCGCTTGAGGCACGTCGAAGGAATGGGGCTGGGCGACGTGAAGATGATGCTGATGGTTGGAGCTTTTCTTGGTTGGCAGCTCACGTTGTTGACGATCTTCCTGGGATCGCTGATTGGATCACTGGTCGGCGTGCTGCTGATCCTGCTTCGCGGTGGTACTATGAAAATGCAAATCCCGTTTGGGGTCTTTCTTGGTCCGGCTGCAATAATATCTTTGTTTGTTGGGCAACAGTTGATCGTGTGGTACGTGGGGATGTATCGGTAGTTCCCAGTCTTGAGACGCACGCGATCTCAGATAACGGCTCGGAAGCCGACGGGCGAGCGAACTCTCGCCCTCGAGGGTAAAGAGATGAAAAGGCGAAGTTGGGCGGCAACTTTGATTCTCCTGTTCGTCGCATCGGCGCCGATTACTCCGCGCGCTGCTTCGCGGGAACCTGTCCGCGCTCGACGCGGCATGGTCGCGTCCACCAGCGAGATCGCTTCGCGGGTTGGGGTCGAGATAATGCAGCGCGGCGGAAACGCGATCGACGCGGCGGTGGCAGTCGGGCTCGCGCTCGCAGTGACCTGGCCGAGTGCCGGCAACATTGGGGGAGGCGGCTTCATGATGATTCGCCGCGCTAACGGCAATACCGAAATCATTGACTATCGTGAGCGCGCGCCGCTCGCCGCCTCGCGAGATATGTATCTCGACAAGAACGGCGGCGTGATCAAGGGCGCATCGACCGTAGGCTACAAGGCGGTGGGCGTGCCGGGAACAGTTGCCGGCCTGTCGCTGGCGCTCGAGCGTCACGGCAAACTGAAATGGGCTGAGGTCATTGAACCCGCGCGCAAGCTGGCAACCGAAGGATTCACCGTCAGCTATCACCTCTCTCGAAGCTTGCAAGGTGCGGAGAGCAAGAAGCTTCTCACTCAATTCCCCGACAGTAACAGGATCTTTCTGCGCGATGGCCGGTTCTATGACGAAGGCGAGCGGCTCCTTCAGCCTGAACTGGGCGCGACTCTTGCTCGATTGAAAGACAAGGGACCGCGCGAGTTCTACGAAGGAAAGACCGCGCAGATGATCGCCGGCGACATGAAAGCTAACGGCGGGCTGATAACCGAAAAGGACCTGAAGCAATACGAGCCGACTATTCGCAAGCCGCTCAAGGGAACGTATCGCGGCTACGAGATCGTCACGATGCCGCCGCCGTCTTCGGGTGGCGCGGCGTTGCTCGAGATGTTGAACATTCTCGAACACTACAACCTCGCCGAACTTGGACCCGGCTCATCGGACACGATTCATCTGCTAGTAGAATCTCAGCGTCGCGCGTTCGCCGATCGCGCTGAGTTTATGGGCGATGCTGACTTCGTCAAAGTGCCGGTCGAGGGATTGATCTCAAAGAAGTACGCAGATGATCTCGCGAAGACGATCGACTCGGAGCGCGCGACGCCAAGCGACAAAGTCCGAGCCGGGAAGCCTGAGTCAACCCAGACGACACATTTCACGATCATCGACGAAGAAGGCAATGTCGTCAGCAACACCTACACACTCAACGGCGGCTACGGCTCGGGGGTGACGGTGCGCGGAACCGGAATGCTGCTCAACAACGAGATGGACGACTTCACCTCGAAGCCCGGCGTTCCCAACGCGTATGGCTTGCTTCAGAGTGAAAACAACGCCATCGCGCCGCGTAAACGTCCGCTCTCGGCTATGACTCCGACGATCGTGTTGAAAGATAACAAGGTATGGTTCGCGATCGGCAGCCCGGGCGGTCCGACGATCATCAACACCGTTCTGCAAGTGATTGTGAATGTCGTAGACTTCGGCATGAGCATTCAGCAGGCGATCGACACTCCGCGCTTTCATCATCAATGGATGCCGGACCGGATAGAGTTCGAGCCGCTCGGCATCAACCGCGACACTCGAATGGCGCTTGAAAGGAAGGGGCACGTCTTTGCTGAGAAGGCTCGAAACATGGGCGACGCTGAAGGCGTGATGATCGACCCGAAAACCGGGATGCGATTGGGAGCTTCTGATCCGAGGTCAGGTGGAGTTCCGGTTGGGTATTAGGCCTGTAAAGCCTTGCTCTGATATACGAATGTTCGTATAGTAGGCGAGATGAAGCTGGCGTGTTTCGTTGGTACGGCGCGCGAGGATTTGGCAGCCTTCCCCGAGTCCGCACGTCGACGCGCCGGTTACGAATTGTTCATGGTACAAGTGGGCCGCGAGCCCGCAGACTTCAAGCCCATGCCGAGCGTGGGGCCGGGCGCCTATGAGATTCGCGTGCGCGACGAAGCCGGCACGTTTCGCGTGATCTACGTGGCGAAGTTCGAGCATGCGGTTTACGTGCTACATGCCTTTCAGAAGAAAACACGGAAGACCTCACAGGCAGACATCGAACTGGCGGCGAGGCGTTACAAGCTGATCGGAGAGGGATAATGAAGAAACCCAACAAGCGCATCACACGGGGCAGCGGCAATGTGTTTCTAGATCTGGGCTTTCCGCCGCACGAGGCGGTCGTCATGCTGCTGCGCTGTGAACTGGCCGAGGCGCTACGGAAATGGATAGCCCGCGAGGGTTTGACGCAAGCGCAGGCGGCCACGCGTCTAGGCGTGGTACAACCGCGCATCTCCGAGATCGCACGCAACAAGGTGGACAAGCTCTCGCTCGACTACCTGGTGGGCTTGTGCACGAAGGCCGGCGTGTCGGTCGCAGTGAGATTAGCAGCGTAAGCCCCTGGCCGAACCTGTCGCTCCGGTTTCAGAAACCGCGGCTTGGCAAAATTCTCATAGAGACCACCTGCAAGGATGCGGCGGTTCGCTCGCCGCAAATCAAGCAGCATGACGGAAACGCCTGAAACCGGAGAAGTGACGGCGCTTTAGGTTGTAAAGTTTAAATGGACTTCTGGTTACTAAATGACCTCGACTTGAGCGATCCGCTCAATATGGAAATTTGGAGTCACTCCGTAGCCGAACAGGAGAAGATTCAGCCCTACCGAAGTGATTGGCAAATTGGCGAGATCGGCGCGCAACAGGCTATGCGGTTTCCGTTTAAGCTCCCGTGGGTTCCTGACCCAGTAGGGCTCGACTGGGATAAGGAGGATGCCGTGCTGATAGTTGGATCTGCTTACGGCCCCTTCATTGGAGGCGACGGTCGGAAGCATGAAATTCCGCCCCACTCATACGCTTGTGAGACCTGCGAAGAGTTTGGCAGAGTTTTCTTTGAGAAGGTCATTCGATCGCGGCCTTACTATAGCCGAATTAGCGAACTTGCCTCTGGAGTTATTAAGACTTGCCGGTTGATAGCGCTCTTTGATCTATGCCGCGTAGCTTTCGTTCGACGGGCTCCGGAACATGATAAGGGCGGCGATGGCATAGCCAATTGCGCCCCGGAGCTTTTTACACGATATGTCGAATCATCGAAATCGAACGAATGGCTCTGGCGGCGCGTGATCGCGAGCGAGGCGAGAACCATTCTAGCGCTTGGCACTGTTGCTGAGCATGGCGTTTTGCGTCTCTTCGCTCGCAATCTTCAGGATGCCGTGATCAGGGACTCAGTTGAATCCACGATCATCTTTGAGCGCAAAGGTCTTGATCATAGGTGGCCAGCCCGTTACGCCAACAGACATCGGATGCTAAAAACTCGAAAGGTAATGTCGCCAATTCCATTCTGGAAGATCGATGGCCGAACGGCGGCTGGATTCCATCGGACATGGAATGTAGCTGTGGTGCCTCATCCAACTGGCGCACGCGGGGATTTCGGCTCCTATCCGATAGAAGCGTTGCGGGAAGCCTACAAGCGCCGATACGAATCTAATGTGTAGCTCCACCTACTCCACCTAACGAATACGCCCATACGGCCGCAGATCCCTTTGACGCATTAACACCTGATTTTCAGCGTTCCAGTTCCAAGCCGCGGCCCGGTTGACGCAAGAACCTTTAACGCGGCGCGAAGCATGAGGCTTGCCTAGGAACTTTGGAACAAGTAATAATCTGCCGGTCGGGAAGTTCCTGGAACTATTAAGGAATAAGGACATGAAGATAGAGCGTCCCCATCGTGAGATCGTGGATAGAGAGACCGCCTTGGAACGGATGAAGTCGTTGCCGAAGCGCAGGCAGAAACTGATTGCCGCTATTAGACGACAGGCGCGCACACGGAGCAGTCAAATGAACTTCATTGTCGAGTTGGAACAAGAAGAAGACGGACGCTGGATTGCTGAGGTCGCCGATATTCCAGGCGCTTTCGCTTATGGTCAATCACAACAGCAAGCCTTGGCCAAGGTCGAGGCGCTGGCGTTGCGCGCTATCGCTGACAGGCTCGAGCACGGAGAGATTGCCGCCGATCTCGTCAGCGTTACGTTTGCAGCAGGATGAGCCAATGGTCATCAACAAAAAGGTAGGCGGATCCTTGCTGCGCTTGCACGCTGTTATGTACACAGCCTGCCGCCAGCGTCACGATGAGTATTAGAATAGTGTTGTGCAGATCCGCTACCACATCAATCCAACGACCGGACTGCCGCACATTTACGACCACTTCGTTTCGGAGAATGAAGTTGAGGATATCCTCGGTCGACCGCTACAAGATATACGTGGACGTGATGACTCTCGCATTGCGATCGGTCAGACTGGAGAGGGGCGATATCTGAAGGTGATCTACGTGCTTGATCCAATTCCAGACTCCGTTTTCGTCATAACCGCATACGAGCTGGGTCCGAAGGCAAAGCGGGCAATCCGCCGTAAACGAAGGAAAAACCTATGAGTGCTGAAAAATATCCGCGCGGATGGAATGAGGCGCGAGTTCGTCGCGTGCTCGAATATTACGAATCGCAAAGTGATGAAGAAGCTGCGGCTGAAATTGAAACAGCTTTTGAAAGCACCACGATGGAAGTCCCCGTCGCTCTCGTACCGGAAGTACGTCGATTAATAGCAAAACGAAAGCGGGCACGCCCGACGAAGAAGCAAAACACCACGCTCCAGCCGCGGAGCCGCGCGCAACGTCGATCCAAGACTCAAAGAAATTCTCGCGCGGCTCGCGGCTGAACGTGAGGCCTCGGATCGTCTTCAGCACGGAGAGCCTGCGTGACTATAAACGAACAAATAAGCCTCCTTCGAAAAGGCACGGTCGACTGCATTCCCGAAGACGAGCTTCGGCGCAAGCTTGAACGCGCCGCGAAGACTGGCAAGCCGCTTCGTGTGAAAGCCGGTTTCGATCCGACCGCGCCGGACATTCATCTCGGGCACACCGTGCTCATCCGCAAGATGCGCCACTTTCAACAACTAGGGCACACAGTCATTTTTTTGATCGGCGACTTCACCGGGATGATTGGCGATCCCTCGGGACGATCAGCGACGCGGCCGGCGCTCACTCGCGAACAGATCGACGATAACGCCGAGACCTACAAGCAACAGATCTTCAAGTTGCTCGACCGCGAGCGCACCGAAATCAGGTTCAACAACGAATGGTTTTCAAAGTTCACCGCCGATGAACTTGTCCGTCTGGCGGGAAAGGCAACCGTCGCGCAGTTGCTCGAGCGCGATGATTTCAAAAAGCGCTTCCAGGCTCAAGCGCCCATAAGCCTGCACGAGCTGCTCTACGCGCTGGCGCAAGGCTACGATTCGGTAGCTCTTGAAGCCGATGTCGAGCTCGGCGGCACTGATCAGAAGTTCAACTTGCTGATGGCGCGTCAGGTTCAGCAAGCCTACGGCGTGAAAGAGCCGCAGCTCATTATGACCACGCCGTTGCTTGAAGGACTCGATGGTGTGCAGAAGATGTCCAAGAGTCTGAACAACTACATCGGCATAACCGAATCCCCGCGCGATATTTTCGGCAAGGTTATGTCGATCAGCGATGAGTTGATGTGGCGTTACTACGAACTGCTGACCGATGAGTCTTTGACCGATATCACCGTGCTGAGAGCGGCGGTCGAGCGCGGCGAGCGGCATCCTCGTGACCTGAAAGCTGAGCTCGCTCGCCGCATCGTCGCCGACTTTCATTCGCAAGCGGAAGCAGATGAAGCAAGCCGCGAGTTCGATCAGTTGTTCCGCGACCGCCAGACTCCGACGGACATTCCAACTATCGAGAAGCCTGCGGCTGCGATCAAGTTGGTGAAGCTGTTGGCCTCCGAAGGCCTAGCGCCTTCCGTAGCAGAAGCACAGAGGCTCATTGCACAAGGTGGCGTCAGAGTGAACGGCGAGCGAGTGAGCGACATCAAGCTCGAAGTTGGATCGCAGCCGGGCGATGTAGCAATGATCCAGGTCGGCAGCCGAAAGTTCTTGCGTGTTGTGTTCACGTGAAGACATATAGGGCCGTCTCCTTTTGGACTGCGGCGCGGTCTTTGCGTTCGCGCCGCTTTCCATCTTGTCTTCTATCATTCAGCCAACGCGGCGCGAACGCACAGACCGCGCCGCAGTCCAAATAGGCCGCGTACGCGTTAGGATGAGGAGCCCGATGAAACGTAGAGAATTCAACCTGAGTCTGCTTTCCGGAGTCGCGGCGATCGGTCTACCCCGATGGCGTTCCCAGTCTGGCCCACGAGTCAACGGCGCGCGAATAGTCGAACACCTCACTGCCCTTTCACAATTCGGCAAGAACCCCCAAGGCGGAGTCAGCCGAGTCGCCTTCAGCGAAGCCGATCGTCAGGGGCGCGAGTACGTCGCGGGCTTGATGCGCACGGCCGGGCTCGACGTCAGCATCGATGCGGCCGGCAACATCGTGGGCCGGCGCGCTGGAAGCGATTCGACGTTGAAGCCTCTGGTGATGGGCTCGCACATCGACTCGGTGCCCGAAGGCGGGAACTATGACGGCGATGTCGGCTCGCTCGGCGCGATCGAAGTTGCGCAGACGCTGGCGGAACACAAGCTCACGACTCGTCATTCGCTGCAAGTCATCATCTTCGCGGACGAAGAGGGCGGCACTATCGGCAGTCACGCCATCAGCGGCGAGATCACTGACAAGCAACTCAACCTCGTTAGTAACAGCGGCAAGACAATTCGCGACGGAATCAGGTTCATCGGCGGCGATCCTGATAAGCTCACAAGCATCCGCCGCAAGCGCGGTGACATCGCTGCGTACCTCGAGCTGCACATCGAGCAAGGCGGCATTCTGGACACCGAGAAGATCAACATCGGCGTAGTCGAAGGCATCGTCGGTATCACCCAATGGGAAGTCAAGATCGAAGGCTTCGCCAACCACGCCGGCACGACGCCGATGAACCAGCGACGCGATGCGATGCTCGCCGCGGCGAAGTTTATCGAAGCAGTCAATCGAATCGTGACCAGCGTGCCGGGTCGCCAGGTCGGTACGGTCGGCAAGATCCAAGCGTCGCCGGGAGCTTACAACGTCATCCCCGGAAAAGTGGTTGCCGGTCTGGAGCTGCGCGATCTGGATGCAGCAAAGATTCAGATGTTATATCAGAAGATTCGCGCCGAGGCCGGCGAAATAGCCAAGTCAACCGGAACGGCGTTTGACTTCACCGAGACTAACAGCATTGTGCCCGCGCCAACGGATGAGCGCTTGAGAAAGCTGATAGATGAAACGGCTCGCGGGCTCGGCCTTACGACAAAGTGGATGCCGAGCGGCGCAGGTCACGACGCGCAGGAGATCGCCCGGCTCGGCCCAGTCGGAATGATCTTCGTGCCGAGCGTGGCTGGCATCAGTCACTCTCCGAAAGAATATTCGCGTCCGGAAGACATATCCAACGGCGCAAACGTTCTGCTTCATACGGTGCTGAAGCTCGACACGATGAGGCTGCAATAGTCCCGTTCACCTTCCGCACCAACCCCTCCCCACCGAGAATTCTTCAATCTCCGGCAACCAAACCGCAGATCCAGTGGCTGGAAGTTTTGATTGACAAATCTTTTTGCTGGTAAGTGATGCGTGATCCGTGATGCAGATCAGTGAAATATGAAGCTCACAGTTGAAGTGGCCGGGCATAGGGTCACAGGTCGGAAAGGTGGGCTTGCCCCCGCTCTTGTCTCTCAGCTTTGCTCGAGGAGAGTAGCGAGGGCCGGGGGCAAGCCACCCTTCCCGACCTGTGACCCTACGCCCGGCCACTTCAATTGTGAGCGTCATGTTTCACGCATCACGTTTCACTGCGCGCCACGGGAATGGCTCAGGAAGCCGCTTTGAAGGCGCTTTGCAGTCGGTACGTTCCCCATGCAACAACGAGTGACGCGCCATCACCCGACTTCTCGAGAGTCATCTTGAGCACGTCCTGGGGCGCGCCGTCTTTGGCGAAGCGAAGCGGCGATTCAAGCACGACGGTCTCCGGCTTGAGCGGCCTTGTTATAGCCGACGACACGAGCAGCGTCCAATTCCGTTGCTCGTCGGGGCGCGCGAAGATCGCGTACTTCCCTGGCGCAAGCTTCTTACCACCGAAGTCCAACGCGACTGTGGTCTCAAGCGTCGTCGGATCGTTCATTCCCATAAACCACGCCAGCCCGGGCTTGATCATCTCATCCAGGTTTCTCGGCCCGAGCTTGGGTGTGCCGTAGTGAATCGTCACCTTTCCTTTTCCAAGCATGATGCTGATCGTGTCATCAACCGGATCGTGCGAACTCGCCGCCGTTTCCGAGGACCGGTTTGCGCACGCCCAGGCGACGCCCAGTCCAACAACCCCTATCAGCAGGACGACTAAAGTTTTTTTCATAACTGCTCCTCAACCTAAATTTGGCACCCAGTTAGCCTATTTCAGCACTACGCATCGGTCAAGCGGCGGCGAGATCGAGGCGTTAGCGATTCTATAAGATCGATAGCGCGCTTGAAGTTTCAGACGCCACCTTCTATCGTTCGACCACGCGAACAGTTGCCGATATGATCAACACGAATCGAGTGAGGAGAACGACTATGACGAGGAACCGCACTGCAAGGCTGTCAGCCGCGCTAATGATCGGCCGCGCGGCTCTGCTGTTGTGTGTGCTGCCGCTTTGCATACGGACGGCGGCCGCTCAAGAGACGGCGCTCGATCGTTACATCGCAAAACCCGACGCTAGCTATTCGTGGAAGCTGGTCAATACGATTGCGGGCCCGGGCTATCACGGCTACGTTATCGATCTCGCTTCGCAAACCTGGCGTAGCGCGGCCGATGTGGATCGCCCGGTGTGGAGGCACTGGCTCACAATCGTCAAGCCCGACAAGACGGTCTCAAACAAAGCGCTGTTGTTCATCGGCGGCGGCAGTAATCGCGACGCTGCCCCTGTGAAGATTTCGGATCGGCTCGCCAGCTTCGCGATGGAATCAAACACCGTCGTGGCCGAGCTTGGCATGGTTCCGAATCAGCCGCTCTTCTTTTCGGACTCGAAAGAAAAAGGCAGATCGGAAGACGACCTCATCGCTTACAGCCGGGTGAAGCAGATGCAAACCGGCGATGACACGTGGCTGGTGCGGCTGGCAATGGTCAAGAGCGGCGTCCGCGCGCTGGACGCGATGCAGGAGTTCCTCGCAAGCGACGCCGGCGGCAAGCTCAAAGTCGATCAGTTTGTTGTATCAGGCGGATCGAAGCGCGGCTGGACGACGTGGCTTGTAGCCGCCGTGGACAAGCGAGTCATCGCAATTATGCCGACCGTGATCGACGCGCTGAACTCCGAGGTGATCACTCGGCATCATTTCGAAGCCTATGGTTTCTTCTCGCCCTCGCTGAACGACTACGTCAATCACAAGCTCTTCCCAGACAAGATTGGGACTCCCGAGTATAAACATATCCTGGCGATCGAAGACGCGTACAACTATCGCAATCGCGACCGGCTCAAGATTCCCAAGTATCTGGTGAACGCGTCGGGCGATCAGTTCTTCTTGCCAGACAACTCGCAGTTCTATTTCGGCGAGCTTCAAGGCGAGAAGTATCTTCGCTACACACCGAACTCGAAACACAACCTGGCGGGCACGGACGCTCGTGAAAGCTTGCTGGCGTTCTATCAAGCGATCTTATCCGGCAAACCTCGGCCGGAGTTTTCGTGGAAGAAGGAAAAAGACGGCGCCCTGATCGTGACTGTGAAAGACAAGCCGCGCGAAGTGAACGTGTGGCAAGCGACCAACCCGAAGGCCCGCGACTTTCGAGTGGACACGATCGGCAACGCTTACACGAGCACCCCGCTGAAAGAAGACAAGCCGGGTGTGTATGTAGCTCGCGTAAACAAGCCGGCGAGCGGTTTCACGGCATTCTTTGTCGAGCTGGTCTACGACAGCGGCGGAAAGTATCCGTTCAAGTTCACCTCTGAAGTGAGCGTCGTGCCGGATGTGTTGCCGTTTGATTTTAAATCAGCGCGAAGGTGACTATGGACTTGCGGCGCCATTGGACTTCATCACGGATGAAGGTTGGGATTGTCGGTCAGTAATGCTTCGCTTAGCGCGGCTTTGTTCAACGCTCGGTCAGCCGAGACGAAGATCAGCTTGGATAACCCGAGTGAGTCACGAACCTGGTTAGCTTCGACCGCAGTTGCAAGCTGTACAGCATCGTAGCCACGGAGGCCGTGTTTCTCTGCAAGGCTTGCCGCTTGTTCAGCAAGCTCGAGCGTGAGCCCCATTGGCTGGTACTGGGTCGAGAAGTCGCTGACGAAATCTGAGACTGCCTGCATCCGCGACAGTTATCGAGCCTTCGCGTTGCATCTTGAAGATGGCCGCCGGGACCTCAGTTCTAGCAAGGAGAGATATCAGAATCTCGTTTCCGGCGCCAACGTCCGCTGTGCCAATTACCCAACTTGTGCCAACTTCGGTGATATACCGTTTTACAATCGCGCTGCTGTCGAAGTAGTAGACGGACACCTATCCGCGATCCTCGATGATGGTCTCGGAAACTGGCTTCCCTTTGACGGGAACTGGCCGTCGGTTTGCGGCGCCGGCGACCTTCCGCGGCGAACGGATCTCGCTGATAATGCCCTTCTCTAGTAGGACGCGCTTGAAGTTAGTCTCGGGTTCCTCGTCAGTCGAACCCCCAGTCATTCGATCCAGCGCGTGTCGCAGCTTCAATCTGTCATCCAAATCAAGCTGGCTAACAATCTCAATTGCTTCTTGTAGTGTGACGTGGTTCTCGGCCATAACGACAACCTCGCGTTGATTATGTACCACCTTGGCTTGCGTGACAACACATCGAATCTCGCCAGGGGTGAGCGCATCACGGCGGTGATCTACACTTCATCGAGCGCAGAGAGCAACTCCCTTGCAAGCACCGGGGCGCGGTCGTCGTGCTTCAGGTAGCAATATACCGGCACACTCTGACTGCGAATCCACCTCGCCCATTCGAGCATTTCATCTTTCGAGTAGTCGCCTTTTCGCAGGCGCATATACACGAATGAGCCTGTCACCTCACGCGGCGTATTCGCGCCTTCGCCTTCTTCTTTTTCGACTACGCCCAGAGTTGTCTTGTGCTGTCGAAGC
The DNA here is from genome assembly GCA_038040445.1 of Acidobacteriota bacterium. Taxonomy (NCBI): domain Bacteria; kingdom Pseudomonadati; phylum Acidobacteriota; class Blastocatellia; genus Candidatus Onstottus; species Candidatus Onstottus frigus. The sequence continues at coordinate 127,671 of JBBPIG010000018.1, forward strand.
AGATCGTAGACGTCGTCCGCGAACCACGATTCGTGTCTGAACTCGAAGGCGAGCTTTCCCTTCGAGGCGAACTTCGCGAGAAACTGTTCGAGCACATCGACATCTTTCTTGAAGTTCGGCGGCAACTGAACGAGGATCGGGCCCAGCTTCTCTTTTAAGGCGGCAGCGCTCTCGAGAAAGAAGTCCATGTCATCGTCGACGTTGCGCAATCGCTTGAAATGAGTGATCCGCTGACTGACCTTCAGGGTGAACGAGAAGTCTTCGGGCACCTCCGCGTACCAGCCTTCGCAGAGCTTCCTGGTAGGCATTCGATAAAACGTATTGTTGATCTCGGTCGTGCGAAAGTGTTGGGCATAGTAGGACAGATACTTTTTAGCCGGAAGGTCTTCGGGATAGAAGATGCCCTTCCACTCTTTGTAAGCAAAGCCAGACGTGCCGACGAGGATTCGGTTGGCAGCTACCGGCTCTTCTGTTGAGGCTTTGCGTTTCATTCTCGGGTCCAGTCGAGACGGTGGGATAATAGCCGCCTGCAAATGTGAATTCAACGCCCTGGGAGCGCAAGAGTCCTAATCTTGTGTTGGTCGACCAGGACACTGTTGGGCGACCGCGTATTTGGACTGCGGTGGCGTCTTTGCGTTGCCACCGCTTTCTGTCGTTTCGTGGGCGATAACCAAAAGCGGCGGCAACGCACAAAGGCCGCCGCAGTCCAAATATTACGTCGCCCGTCACCGGCCGTGCGCCAGGGCACCTGCAAATATCAACATAAGATTGGGACACTCCCCTGGGAGCGCTCCCAGGGCGGGCTCTCAGGGCGCCGTGTTAGAATATGACTGGCAACGTTGCTCAAACAAACTACGTACACCTGACTGATGCAAGACCAAAAGCCAACGGCACTTCAATCGTCTCCAACGACATCCATTCAGACTGTGGATGGACGACCTGAAGCGCTACCCACGAAATCACCAACCACTAACGCTATCGTTGACGCGACTACGCCCGAGCCACTTCCTCATATCGGAATTAAAGGGTACTTGCGACTCCTTCGTGTGCTTACGTCCGTTTTCCTCTTCGGCTTGCGCGTCATAATAAACACGCGCGGCTGGCGAATTGGAAAGAAGACTCCAGAATCGGAACTGCGGCGCCGCGAAGGAGAGTCGCTACGCGAGAGGCTCCTGAAGCTGGGGCCGACGTTTATCAAGATTGGTCAGACTCTTGCCACTCGCGCGGATTTGCTGCCCGTCGAATACATTCAAGAGCTGGCGAAACTGCAAGACGAGGTTCCTCCGTTTCCCACCGAGCAGGCGAGGTCGATCATCGAGACGGAGCTTCGAGCAAAACTCGAAGACATCTTTGAAGACTTCGAAGACGTGCCCATCGCAGCCGCGAGTCTGGGGCAAGTTCATCGCGCGAAGCTGCGCACCGGCCAACTCGTCGCTATCAAAGTGCAGAGGCCGGGTATTGAAGCCCAGATCGGGTTCGACATATTGGTTCTCAGGCGCGTTGCTCGGCGCCTCGAGCGATATCCGAACCTGGTAAGAGGAGTAGATTGGCAGGGAACGCTCGACGAGTTTCATACCACGGTTCACGAAGAGATGGACTACCAGCAAGAGACTCGAAACGCGGAAACCTTTCGCAAGAACTTCGCGCGATGGAAAGAGATATATGTCCCCCAGATCTATGGCGTCTTCTCGACGAAGCGGTTGATCGTGATGGAGTTCATCGAAGGCTTCAAGGTGACGGACACCGAGCAGCTAACCGCCGCCGGCCAGGACCCTCACGAAGTCGTAAAGCTGCTGGCTCGCACCTATCTGAAACAACTCCTCGAAGACGGCTTCTTTCACGCCGACCCACATCCCGGCAACCTGCGAGTGATGGCCGACGGGCGGCTGGCGTTCTTCGATTTCGGCATGGTCGGCCGGCTGTCGATGAAGCTTCAATCGAATCTTATCAACGCGTTCTTTCACGTAGTCGAGCGCGACGTTCACGGGCTTGTTGAGGATATGGTGCGCCTCGGCTTCATCGAGCTTTCGCCCGAAGACGAGTCGCGCTTCAAGCCGATCATCGAAGGACTGTTCAACCGCTATCTTGGCATACGGCTGGGCGATGTGAACTTCAAGGAACTGATGTTCGACATGGCGCACGTGATCTATGAATTCCCCTTTCGGATTCCAGCGAGCTTCACTTATATCGTTCGCGCGGTGATGACGCTGGAAGGCATCGGCACCCAGGTTGATCCTGACTTCCGGTTCTTCGAGATCGCCCGGCCCTACGCAAAGCGGTTCATGTTCATGCGGGAAGGCCGCTATCTGCGCAGCTTGATTGTAGACAAGATGATTCGAGGCAAGAGCGGCGACATCGAGTGGGGAAAAGTCTGGAAGCTCGCGAAGATGGCTTTCAAGTACTACGTGCGCGGCGAGAATAAGCTCTAGCCTGAGCGGGAGAGCTCGGCGGCATCGCAGTACTCGATCGCTCACAACTCGTCAACGGGACTCCGTACTCCCCTGCCACCCTTGTTCATCACATGAGTGTAGATCATCGTCGTGTTGAGGTCCTTGTGGCCGAGCAGCTCCTGCACCGTTCGAATGTCATAGCCCGATTCAAGCATGTGCGTGGCGAAGCTATGCTGATAAAAAAGAGGTAAGGTGGCGTATTTGCCGTTCTGCCCGGCATAGAAAACAGCTAGAATGAGCCGGGTGGCCATTCTTTTTGGAGGCTCAACTAAACAAACGCATACTGAGCGACTCCACTGCGTAATTAGTGTTTGTCGCGGTTTGCCGGAACCACGGCGCGCCAAACGAAAGCATGTCCATCCAGTCTTGAACCTCGTAGAACGTAACACCTCAATAACGGAGACCTATGAAAATCGTAACGGCCTTTCTTCTGTTGGTTGGTATCGGCGTCGGCTCGGCCGGCTCACCGGGCCCTTTTGCCCAGGGCCCCACTGCTGAACGGCAACAATTTATTCGCGTGGAAGCTCCGGTGGTTGTCCTGACCCACGTGCGAATAATCGACGGCACAGGCGCCCCGGCTCTTGATGATCAGACGATCGTGATTGCAGACGGCAAGATCCAATCGATCGGGCCAAGCGGAGCAGGCGCACCTGCGAATCTGCCGGCGACTCTGGCTACGAACGCCCAGACCGTTGATCTCCGAGGGTGCACGGTCCTGCCCGGCCTTGTGGGGATGCACAACCACATGTTTTTTCCTATGGGCGGATCTCCGCCGATGTATTCCAACATGGGCATAAGCTTTCCTCGTCTTTACCTGGCCCTGGGCGTCACAACGATTCGCACTACCGGCAGCGTTGCACCCTTCACCGATCTTGAAATCAAACGGCTTATCGACTCGGGCCGCATGATCGGACCCAAGATGCATATCACCGCTCCATATCTCGAGGGGCGCGGATCGTTCACCCCCGTGATGCACGAGCTCAGTGGCGCGGAGGACGCACGGAAGATGGTTAACTTTTGGGCCGACGAAGGCGCTACTTCTTTCAAAGCTTACATGAACATCACGCGTGATGAATTGCGCGCGGCCGTCGAAGAAGCGCACAAACGCGGACTCAAGGTGACCGGACATCTTTGCTCGATCGGCTACCGGGAAGCAGCGGAGATCGGCATCGATAATCTCGAGCACGGCTTGATGGCGGATTCAGAGTTTGTTCCGAACAAACAGCCGGATCAGTGCCCGGGCGCCGCGGTCAGCGCCAGCCTCAGACAACTGGATCTGAATAGTCCGGCAGTCCGCGAGACAATCAGTACTCTTGTCGCGAAGAATGTGGCCGTAACTTCCACGCTTCCGGTCTTCGAAGCCGGGAGCGCGCCGTTGGCTCAAAGCGGCATCGGCGCGGCATCGGCGTTACTCAATCCGCGGGTGCTCAATGTGATGTCTACCGAGGCCCGGGTGCGTTATCTGACGGCGCGCGCTCGTGTCTCGTCCGATCCCGGAAACGTGGCGCTGCTCCGCAAGGCGATGGATTTCGAGCGCGCATTGGTGAAGGCCGGCGGTTTGCTGATAGCCGGTTTGGACCCTACTGGCAACGGCGGCATCGTGGCGGGGTTTGGCGATTTGCGTGAAGTTGAGCTTCTGGTCGAGGCCGGTTTTACTCCTCTGGAAGCGATCAAGATAGCCACCTTCAACGGCGCGAAGTTTCTCGGCGAAGACGCGCACATCGGCTCGATTGCTGTAGGAAAGCAAGCCGACTTGATGATAGTGAGAGGGAACCCGGCACTGAACATCAGTGAAATAGAAAAGGTCGAAATCGTCTTCAAGGATGGAGTAGGCTACGACTCAGAGAAGTTGATCCAATCGGTGCAAGGGTTGGTGGGCATCCGGTGAAGTGTCAACAATCGTCCGACCGTTCCCAACTTTCGTCTTCGGCACCGAAAACTGAAGTTGACCCAGCTATCCGTACAAACCCGTCGAATCCGTGTTTTTCCGTGGTCCATCTGCCTGAGCTTCGGATGGATCACGGATGACGCGGATTCGACGGATTTACACAGACCCAATTCCCGGCGCTGGTTTCGAACTTCGCTCGTCGCGTCACTCCCGAACGCCTATAGATATGAGTCCCTCGAGACGTTATCGAACGCGCCGATATTGGTTGCTGTTCCAGATCACCCTAACAGCGTGGCCCTCACGCCCCAGTTCAAACACCAGCGTCTCGCCTAACGCCTCATCTTTCCTGATTCGACGGAACGTGTGCTCGCCTACCTTCTTCAGCTTCGTCAAGCCTCGCACAGGGTCCATTGTGGGTAGAGAAAGTGTCGCCAGCCCGTCTTCCCATTCGACTATTGCGATCTCACCTCCGAATCCCGATTCGTAAGTTCCAGTGTATCTGGCGAGATTAGCCTGCGGCTGCGCTGTTTCATTCGTCGCAGGCTTGCCTGCGGTTTTTATAGCCGGCGCGACTATGTTGTACATCTGCTGAACGAACTCGCCCGTGTTCACACCCTGTGCATTAGCCATGAAGATCGTCGCCAGCTTCTCATCCGGCTTGAGCAGCAATTGCGTGCGGAAGCCGGGACAGGAACCGCCGTGCCCCACAAAGACTTTCCCCTCACTCCTCGATACTGAAAAGCCGAGCCCCCACATCGTCTCAAGGTCAGGGTCCACCCAGTGTACACGGTGCATCTCCCGTAGCGTGTTCGACCTGAGCACCTCTTCGCCGCCTTTACGGTCAAGTACTCGGAATTGCCAGGAAGCGAAGCGCGCCAGGTCTTCTGCACTGGAAGCATATCCCGCAGCGGGAGCTATGCCCCGTGCCATGAAAAACGGAACTGGTACTCGCGTGCCGTCACGTAGCAAAGCGCTATAGCCTGTGGCCAGTCTACCGCCGCGCTCTTTTTCAGGTATCTCAGGTGTAGTGCTTTTTAGGCCCAGCGGCTCGAGAATGCGTTTGCCGACGTATGCCTCGTAGGGTTCGCCCGATACCGACGTGATCAACTCCCCGGCGAGCGTGAGACCGAGGTTCGAGTATTGAAAGTAGGTCTCGGCCGGATAGAGCGTCTCCTGCAAGGCGAGCCGCTCTTTAACCTGCTCACGGGTGGGGAAGGCAAACTCAGGGCCCGTCCAGTATGGGAAGTCGGATTCGCGCGGAAGGCCCGACGAGTGAGTGAGCAGTCCCTCGATTGTGATCTCAGGCCCGAGAGGATCGCTGCGCTTGATTTTAAACCAGGGGATGTAGCGGGCCACCGGATCGTCGATGCGGAGCTTGCCCTCGTCACGCAACTGCATTACGCCGATGCTTGTGAATAGCTTCGAGATCGAGCAGATGCTGTAGATGGTGCTCGGTGTTGCGGGCGACTTACGCGAGACATCGGCGTAACCGAATCCTGCGCTCCACAACAGTTGCTGGTCGTAAACGACTGCGGCCGAGACACCGGGGATCTGTTGGTATGCACGCTGCGCATCGAGCCAGACTTGCAGGAGGTTGAGAGTTTGCTTAACGCGCGGATGTTGGGCGACGGATTGCCCTGTTACGGATTGCCCTGCTACCGAAGACGAGGCAACGAGTAGAACAACTACAAGAACAATCAAGCTAGCTAAACGTTTCATAAAGCATCCCTTTCTAAATGAAGTCCAGTGACTCATAACAGTGAATTCGACAGTAGTTTCTCATTAACACCCAACGTCTGCACTCAGGCGTGCGTCCTCGCACGTCGCCTGCAGCGCGTTGTTGGGCGCGACCTGCCTGACGATGCATTAGCGCACATCGAAACCAGCCTTAGGACCGAGGACGACCGAAAAACAAGACGTAGCCGTCCGCGTCCTCGAGTTCGAATCCACGCAAACCATCATGCGTGTCCTTGAGTGGTTCCGAAAACTTGACGTTGCGCGAGGCAAACTCTGCGGCCAGTGCATCCGGATCAGGAACGTAAAGGTAGGCGTCCCAACGGGCCGCTGGTTCTCGCTTGTAGTTGGGAAGCGGAGCTACACCAACATCCTTGAGCATGATCATCGCACCGCCGCGGCACACAATACCAAAGAAGGGGTCATCAGCGGGCTCCTGATACGTGATATCAAACCCGAGTTGATCACGATAGAACGAAAGCGCTGCTGCGCCGTCATGCACGATGAAGAACGGCGAGGCGCTGGAGATTTCCGGTTTAGTCATGTGAGTTCCCACCCGTTTTCTTCCGCCCAACTTCAGTTGGGTGTTAGTAAATGATAGATCGATCGCAACCGTTTTAACGGTTTCGCGCTTCGTGGATGTGGCGAAACTGTTGAAAGAGTTCGGAGACCCGCGCTCGCCACGCCATTTCTACTCATCTCCCCATCTTGGCGCGTCCCATGCGCCCGGAGGCAAGTAATGGAACCGAATCAGGTACATCTTGTCGCCGCTTCCGTGTTTTGCGATTCGCAGCAAATCATCCACGGTTTCGAACCCCGATTCGCGGGCCAGATCGTCCGTGACGTCGGTGACGGTAATCGGCACAATCGAATCCACTACGATGTGGCCCTCATCCATCGGGTAACGGCCACCCACCTTTACATGGGGATGCTTCCAGATACGAATGCTGCATTTTATTATCCCGAGCCGCACTCCCGGGCGAAGGCGTTTGGTGAATACCATACAGAACCTCACGGAATCGCTTCGGGCCGCCACCCGGACCCAATGGCTTCACGCCGTCGTGAGTTACGGCCTGCAAGCCCGCTCTCGCGCCGACCGGTCAGTCGCCGATCTGCCGCGGCTGTGGCGGCACAACCAGCTTGTCGGCGTGATCGCAAGCCACAACCTCTTCGGGCTTTGAACCGTGGCGCCGGCCTCGCAAAGAATCGCCGTTCCCTGGCAGCCTTGAAAGTTTACAATTCACTGCCGCAATCCTTTTACACGAAGTTGAATTGTCGCTACAAGCAAGCAGCCGTATCTCAACAACCCGCCAAACACGCGAAATCCACGTAACCGCGTAGCGGTGTCCTCTCGATAGACGGGTTAGTCGGGCCGCGGACCGGGCCGCTTTAGCGGCTACCTGTTAACTAGGCCGGTCGGCTGAGCGCGAAACAGGTGACCGCTACGCGGCCCGGACGGCTTAGATTCTGGCACAGCCTACACAGACGGTGGGAGCCGCCACTTCCCCAAATCCCACCAACGCAGTTGGTGGTACTATCAGCAACCGCAGAAAGAGCTGTCTCGTTCCCTTTTTCAGCAGCTAGGCGAGAGGAGGAAAACGTTGTGACGCGCTACTCAAACTCGACTGATCGTGACATTGAACCCGAGCAGAATAAGCTCGCCTCTAATCTCCCGGCTTCCCGACGTGAGTTCCTCGGAGGCGCCGCGCTGACGCTCATCGGGCTGTCACTCCCCGAGCCGGGCTTCAGTGAGACGAAGGCCACCCGGCCGACCCTGGGGTTTCACGACTTGCGCCGGGCGCCCGACAGCGTGATGGTGCAGACGGCGACGGGCGATCTCCGTCTCACCCGTACCGGCGAGCGATGGACAAACGGCCCGGTCGTCGTGACGTTCAGTGATCTACCGGGCGCGCTCCGTGTCCAACTATCCGCGCGGGCAGTTCCAATCAAGCGGCTGCACCTGCGTTGGCGAGCCCGAATGAACGACACCCGTCTCATCCTTGGCGACGCATGGGAGCGGGGCTACGGAGACCTCGAGTGGCGTGGCTGGATACCTGATCGCGTCATGCCCTGGTACTTCGCGACGCACAATTCGACGAACAGGGGATCGCTCACCCATTCGTACGGCGTTCGCACGGGAGCTAGAGCGTTCTGCTTTTGGCAGGTCGACGCGCAGGGCATCAGCCTGTGGGCGGACGTGCGAAGCGGAGGCGTCGGCGTGCAACTCGGCGAGCGAGTCCTCGACGTTTGCGAAGTCGTCTGCCGCGCCGGCCGTGCGGGGGAATCAGCGTTCGCCGCCGTTCACGCCGCATGTCACCAGATGTGCTCGAACCCGCGGCTTCCGCTGCAGCCGGTCTATGGTAGCAACGACTGGTACTGGGTCTACGGGAAGAACAGCGCGGAGACGGTCCTCGCCGACGCCCGGCACATCGTCGAGCTCTCGCCGGCGAGTGCAAACCGACCGTTCGCGGTGATCGACGATGGTTGGCAACCGGAGCGCGGCAAAGACAAAGCCGGCGTGGGCACGTGGGATCGGGGCAACGAGAAGTTCCCCGATATGCCCGGATTGGCAGGCCAGATTCGGCGGGCCGGCGCGCGACCGGGAATCTGGATCCGCCCGCTACAAGCGACCGGAGATGCTAAAGATTCATGGCGCTTGCCGCGCGACCGCGCGTTCCTCGATCCCACAGTGCCGGAGGTTCGGCAAAAAGTGGCCGGTGACATCGCGCGGCTGAGGCAGTGGGGCTTCGAGCTGATCAAGCACGACTATACGACGTTCGACATCTTCGGCAGGTGGGGCTTTCAGATGGGCGCCGCGCTGACGAAGGACGGCTGGACGTTCGCCTCGGGGCCCGGGCGCACAACGGCCGAGGTGATCAACGAGTTGTATCTCACAATTCGCGCAGCGGCGGGCGACAGCCTGGTCATCGGCTGCAACACGGTGAGCCATCTGTCGGCCGGGCACTTCGAGATCTGCCGAGTCGGTGACGACACGAGCGGGACCAGTTGGTCGCGAACGCGAAAGATGGGGGTGAACACGCTCGCGTTTCGGGGAACGCAGCATGGCGCGTTCTATGTCGCGGATGCCGACTGCGTGGGGGTCACAAACGCGGTGCCCTGGGTCTACAATCGGCAATGGCTTGACCTGTTGGCCCGGAGCGGCACGATGTTGTTTGTTTCGCTGGCGCCCGACGCGTTGGGCGCCGCACAGCGGCGAGACCTCAAGGAAGCGCTCGCGCTGGCGGCGACCGCCCACCCGCTCGCGGAGCCGCTGGACTGGCAGCACACCGTGTATCCGGCGCGGTGGCGGCTGATGGATCGCGAGCGGACTTATGACTGGGTAGGCATGGACGGCGCCGGCCCGCCCTGAGATCCTGTCGTGGATGGATGCGGGTTGGCGGATTCGGAGTTTGTTCCCAAGAAACAGCCGGATCAGTTGATCTGCGCATTGGTTCGACACAGAGGGAATGCGCTTGACCGAATGTTAAGAAACGCTAGACCGATGGTTATAGCCTCGCGGCTATCTAAGGTTGAGGTTTCGTACACTTAATGGAAGACTGGGGGTACCAACTCTACCAAGATGAGAAATATAGCGCTGCCGGAGTTGCTGTATGAACGGTGCGTTAAGTTTGTAAGTTCGTTTGTTTTTGATTGCGTCGTGGCTAAATCTCTCGCATCCTTCACTCAGATCCATTGCTACCGACAGACCGAGTTTGGTTTCGTTAAATGGAAACGAAGGGAGAATATGGAATGTGGAATCGCCGTTGTTAAATCGCGTCCTCAATTTATCTAATTTGACTATTCCTTTGGGCGTGCCTGTCCATCCCTCGTACAAATTGCGTGCGTAGCCGTAGTTCAGTTGTAACGACAAAAACGAATCAAATGAATCTCTCGTAAACGTCAACAGCTCAAATGTTCTTGACTGATTCTTGATAACATTCTTGATGTCGCATTCGGGAGTAACGATGATCCCGAATTTGTTACGAGATATTCTACAAATATCGCCTGTCATTACGGGTGCGTCTTCATCTAACTTTGTGTAGAAGATTCGTCTAAAGAGCCGCGCCACGGATTTCTCATCAGAGGGAGCAGCCGTCTCCTCGTTTGCTTCATCGGGACTGACATGTTGCTTGATTGACGCAATCAAGCTCGGGTCCTGAGTCAGACTTTCGGCGAGTAAGTACTGAAGAATTTCTACAATGAATATCTCACCGCTAACACCATCGTCCTTGGCCGTTTGTCCAAGCTCCCTAATCCAGTTATGATCCGCGTCAGAGAGCTCCAACAGGATTTTTTGAACTGATTGATTAATTGTTTTTGTCCATACATTAGGAATCGAAAGATTTTGATTCCGTTCTCGCCACTTAATTATTTCTTTTGCAATTTGCTTGGCTTGATTCTTCGAATCTCCTTTTATCCGAAACTTAATCCTCTTTTGATATTTCTTCACCAATTCGGCGCCATAAAGGTCTTTCACATTCTCGTTCGAGAAGATGTATATCAACGAATAAAATTCGTTATGTCTCAAGAAGTCTAATGTGTCTGAACCGTCTCGTGAGATTCTCATTCCACTAAGAACAGATGCATCTTCACCTGCATTCAAAAGTAATTCTGTGTTGTCATAAACCCAGTCGAGGATTATGGCGCTGAAGGACCCAATGGACTTAACCGCCTCTTCGGCTAAGTCTAGATTCCTTACTCCTAATACTGGGTATTGCCTACGAAGCTCTTCAAATAGTTCGTTTTCGAGTGATCTCTCGATATCATTCTCTTTGACTATGTACTCGTCGAGTTTATCGTCAACGAACAGGATTACTCCGTTCATACTTATTCGGCCTCGCCAAACTGAATGAGGAAATTCGCGCCGGGAAGAACCTTGAGCGGTTCGGTAGTAATTAGCACGATTTGAGCATTAATGCGTTCGAGGAGTTCCCTAGCGATGTAGAGTCCAAGTCCCCGACCGCTTTCGGCCTTGGTTGAATAAAACTCCATAAATATTATTTCCGATAAATCGGCGTCGATCCCTTGACCATTGTCCGCGACAATTACCTGTCTGCTTTCTTGGTCTATTTTGACTATAATGCGGTGCCTACCAGATTTCTTGTTGAGCCAGTAGATTGCGTTGTCTATCAGATTGATAAAGACCTGTAACATTAGTCCGAGATTAGTCTGGACAACTATGTCGCCTGGGCCCTCTATTTTGAATCCAATATCGTATTGAAATTCCCGCCGATAGTAGCGTTGGATTCGTTCCAAGGTGTCCCTTACGCTAATTGCTTTAGTCTCTTTGCGCGATTCCCTAAAAAGCGGCTGTAGGATTTGCAATTCCTGATATAGGAAATCCAAGTTTTCGGTCAGATCTGAAAAGAATTGTCTCAGGGTAGCAGATGAAAGTCTGTTCTTCTCAAATCTCGTTACAATGTCATTGGCATTATGAATCATCCTACGAATCAACATGAAGATGTCATGAGAAGATTTTTCAACCGCCATCCCCAACCCGGCAAGTTCCTCCGTGATCGAGACCTTGATCTTGTACTGAGCTACCAATTCGTTCGTAGTTGCGACAAACGCGTTCGCCCTTTTCAGGGTCTCTTCATCGCTGCTCTTAATCAATTGCTTCCGAAGTCGTTCAAATGATTCGTTGAATTTCTTATTTGCGCTGGAAAATAATCGCTCTTTTCTTAACTCGTCGCGTTGTTTATCAACGTCGACAAAGTCTTTCATGACCTTCAAAGTTGCTTGGAGCAGGGCGACAAAATCCTCAGAAGCCCCGTTTATGTTGACGAGGCCTTCTCTGCTGGCTGCATCTCTTAATTGTGGATTGTGCTCTTGGGTGATGAATATGAATCCCAGTAGATCGTTGTAGCTAAAATAGCGACCAGCCTTGTCCTCGGCTCTAAGTTTACTCAAAGAGAGCCAATCAACACCTCTTTCGCCATAGGGATAAACGCGGGTGAAATCCCGGTACAGATAGACCGAATTGTTTTTGATGAACGCGCGTTCGTGTTCTTTTAATTCCAAGTGTTGGTCTCTCCAATCAAAGGCATAAAAGAAAAATGTGCATGGCCCAACATGAGGTTTTCGTCTCACCTTCCAAAATCTGTTTCTATGATAAGTACTCCTACTGCTCCCATCAGCCTTCCTTATTCGCACAGGCTGTTCTTGTGTTCTTTTGACGAATTCAAGGAATTGCTCCTTAAACATCGGGAAGCCCCAGAGGTCGTGCTTGGCCGCGTCCGAATCATCAAACAAGTCGATTTGCCCATTGAGTTCCTTATTCCTGTTGTGTCTGTATTTGTAATCCAGAATTCCGCGCTCACTTATTTGGCCCTCAAACCTGAATGGCGCGAGTTCAATTACTTCTTCAAAGCTGGTTCGGGATCTCGGGTATTCTCTATCATCCCAATAGAGCTTAACGTCAAAATCTCTTACGAAGTCTCCCTTAAAGGTCGGTATCGTCGGTGGAATCATTCTCTGGAATGCAACTTGGAGTTTTTCTAATTCCTCCAATCTCCAGTCATTCCTAGTATCTGAAATCCTTAGCAGAGTACCTTTATGTTTTTCATTGGTGATGCAAACCGGGGAGTCGTTCAATTTCCATTCGTTCATAATTTCGTCGAGGAACTTTTCGGGAATCTTAGTAGTGGTCGCAAACTCATCATCTTGAGAGTACTCGCGGAAATTCAAAGTTAGATGCACCTCAGGGGTGCGAACGGTCTTGGTAAAGATTTCTACATAGTTGCCTAATTTATAAATCGCAAACCGTCCCACTCCCTTGTCGCCTTGCATTACTCGCCCTTTGTTTGTGTAGCGGTGTTGCTTTGATTTCTTTTGGTTTAGCTTGTACGGAGTGGCCGGTTTCATCCAGACGTCTCGAATAATATCTAGTGTCATCCCGTCGCCATCGTCTTCTATTTCAATTACAGGCGTCTCTCCGACAACATCGAAATTCAGGAACCGTACTGACACGTGATTTGCGTCGGCGTCATAGCAGTTCTTTACTAACTCAATAACACCGACCCATTTACTCGTAATCAGTTGATCTCCCAATATACTGATCAGTCGAGCATATGGTCGGAAACGTTCACGGCCGTGTTTGGGGTTAGAATCGTTACTTGACATGGATCAGTTGCTACGGTTTGCGAAAACCCAACACCGATTCCGTACGCATTCGCTTCCGAAGATCAGATTCTTCTGAACTTGTAGGAGGCGGAAGATATCGGCGGTTGGATGGAAGCTGCCTTTCGTACGGCTTTGTAGGCGTAAGTCCCACGTGTACAGCGGCAGCGCTTACCGCCAGAGCATTTTCTATGAACACACCTTTCAAACATGAATTCCCGATGACCAAAATTGCCCTGCCTTTTGGTTTTAAGACTCTTTTAAGCTCAGCCATCATCATCGCCAGATCGAGAATATATCGCCGAAAAATCCCAAGTTCTCTGTCAGGCAGTTGATCAATTGATGGCATCGAAGCACAAATGTTATCTGCAACAGTTTCATCCACACCGTGACCGGGATACTTTTCGCTGCCTATGTTCTCAGACCTGGTGGATCGAAGTTCTGAAATCGTGTGTCCTAGCCATATCAGTGTGAATTTGTGTCCTCGCATGTAATCGATCGCATTCAAATACGGTGGCGACGTCAAGACAGCATCCACGGACGCGTCGGCTAGAGTTCGAAGATTCCGCGCATCTCCAATGCCAACGCGGACATTGCCGAGTGGCGGTTGGTCCTCCAAACGCTTAGCTATAAAATCGACGGATTTCAGAAACTCGGGAATCACAAGAAAATCATTTTCGTCGCGCTTCTTATGAGGGCGGCTGTGAGAAACATCCCATGCGAGTGATGCACCTCGCTTTTTTGTTATGATTATACGGCTGAAGGCAACCCTCAATGCATCCGCGATCGGTCCGCGACACCGAAGTAACACGCTACTAAGCCGGCGCAAATCGTCTCTCTGCACCATTCCAAACCAAAAGCTTACAAACTCATCAGTTTCTTGATCATCATCGATCCAAGGCAAATGGATCAATAAGGGCTCAAGTCTGGTTGCCGCTTCCGCGACGTCTACTGCCTTTTGCCGAAGCCGTTTCGTACAAATTGGAGTCGTCCAGACTTTCGTCATTAGGACAGCCAACGGATCACGATCGAATGCTAAACCATGATGCCCTTTTTCCGATGCAAATCGCACCGCCGTTCCTGAACCGGTCATGGGATCGAGGACGATCGAACCTGGAGGTAGCTTCGACAATGCCGCTAGAGCAATCTCTGGTGCCATTCGCGCCGGAAAAGGATGAATTGGCTTTAGTGATGTCTTAGCTGATGAGGTCATATCGCCTTACAGACAAGTGGGATTCTACCACTAGGAAGGTCCGTGAGATAGAAGAATCCCCATTCTTTTGCAGACGCCTTTGAGAACCGCTACTCCGACCGAGAGAATTGCAGCGCGAAGTTCTGGCTCGACCCGGACGCATCGTCCGTCACGAATCACGGCTACGGCCGGAGAGAATTGCGCAGCATCCAGCGCATGCCTGGGAACATGGAGCGTGACTGGGTATCGGGCGGGTGGCACTATGTCAACGGAAAGAGGGGTGCGAACGATTGACAACGATTCTAATGATTGTGGGCTGGCGGTTCTTCTTTTACGCCAATGAACGGAACGAACCGATACACATCCATTGCCGAAGGGAGACGCCGAAGCCAAGTACTGGCTCGAAGTCGCGGGTTTCCAGGTTATCGAAGCCCACGCCTACAACATGAGTCCAGCGGATAAGCGAATCGTGCGTAGGATCATCTTTGAGCATTTCGACTACATCGTGTCAGAGTGGAATAAGTTCGAGGAGAAGAAACATGGATAAGGCACACGACATTCAGAAGGTCGAGTTCATTGGAACGACCATGCTCCTCCAGGTCGATGGCCAGAAATACGAAATCGAGATTTCAGAATGGTCGGAACGACTCGCGATGGCAACGCAGGACCAGAGGGAGCGATTCGAGGTGTCTCCGGCAGGATATGGGCTTCATTGGCCGGACGTCGATGAGGATTTGTCCATTGACGGTCTGATTGGAGTGAAGCATTCAGCGCCTGCTGCTGAAACGACAAGATGAATGGCTCGTCGATGCCCTTGCAGCCGACGCCCAGCACGGCGCTGAGAGAGAATTGCCCATCATCGTGTGTGAGACCCCGAGTCATTGAGAAATGAATGGGACGAATTCTGCGGTGGTTACACTAGCCAGAGTCTTGAAAAGTCGAAGTCACGGACGACACGCTGTCGATTGATCTCGAGGATGGCCGGACTGTCTCGGTCCAATCGGGTGGTATCCCCGTCTCGCGAATGGCACACCCGCGGAACGCGCTAATCTTCAGATAAGCGGGGCTGGCTATGGAGTACATTGGCCGGACCTCGACGAAGACATCTGCGTCGAAGGACTGTTGCTCGGCAAGCGCTCGTCGGCGAGCCCGTCTTCCTTTGAGCACCGGTTGCAACGTCGCAGAGAGAAGCTGCCACAAGACGCGGCGTAGTCGGCCAAAGCGTGCGCCCGGCAGACGGGAATTGGCTCTCCGTCAGGAGGGCCATGTTTATAGACGCCAACGCCGAGCCAATCCGCCCTCCG